>JAEYYP010000136.1 GCA_023428425.1 Pseudomonadota bacterium | reverse complement strand
CCCGAAGACGCCGACGAGAAGCATCGCAACCGCGACCGGCGTTCGGAGGACGAGCAGCAGGAACAGGCCGCCGATGCCGAGCAGTCCGACGATGGTGTCGCTCATTGTGGGGCCTTGCGGGTGAAGATTGAAGCGAGCTGGACTGCAAGCGCCAGCGCGGCGGCGGCAACGCCGAAGGCGAGCAACCCGTAGAAGGGCCAGATCGGCAGAGACAGCATGTTGGTCGCGTCGCCGTACTTGAGGGCGTCGAGCGCCTTCAGCCCGGCGCGCCAGGCCAGGACGCCGAGCACGATGATCGAGAGCACGCGCGAGAGCACGTCGCCGATCAGCCGGCCGATGGGACCGATGGCTTCGTCCAGCACGTCGACACGCACATGCCCGTCGGTCACGGTGCAGTAGGGAAGAGCCAGCGCCACCACTGCCACGGCTGTCAGTTGCACGATCTCGTTGGCCCCGAGGATCGGCATGGCGAGCACGAAGCGCATGACCACGCCGACAGCGATGACCAGCACCATGAACATCAGGCTGGTTCCGGCCAGGATGGCGAGGATCTCGCCACCCTGCTCGACGAGGCCCTTGCGGACTTTCGTGGTCATCACTTCGCCTTGAGGGCGTCTACCACGGCCTGGGCATTGCCACCGGTTTCGGAGACCACGGTGCCGACCACCGAGGCGGCCAACGAGTCGAAGGCGGCGGCTTCGTCGGCGGTGAGTGTCACCAGCGTCTTGCCGTCCATCTGGCCGAACTTATCGATGCCGGCCGCGGCTTCCCGGAGCTGGACCTGGTTGCCGAGGACGGACGCCTCCTGGCCCACCTTCTCGAGCGCTGCCTGGTGCTCTGCGGAAAGCTCGTCGAAAGCATCGCGATTCATCACGATGAAGAAGGGCGAGATGGTCGTCTGCATACCCACCGTGAGCGAGTTGGCGACTTCGCCGAGCTTGAACGCCATGGTGGCGGTGCCGTCGATCATGGCGCCGTCGATCACGCCCGTCTGCAGCGAGTTGTAGATGTCCGAAACGGGCATGGACACCGGGGTGCCACCCCACGCCTCGACGATCAGGCCGGCATTGCGTGAGGGCACGCGGATCTTCAGGCCGGCTATGTCCGCCGGGGTGCGGACAACCTTGTCGCGCATATAGAGGAGGTTCTGCGCGCTCGACCACAGCGAGATGAGCTTCACGCGCTCGTATTCTGAGGCGAGCAGGTCGATGTGCTTCCAGATGGTGGCGGTTCCGTCGGCCTCGGTCAGGACCCCGGGCAGTTCGGAAAGCAGCGTCAGCGGGAAGTTGGCGGCCGTATAGCCGGGCAGGCCTACTGCCAGTTCCGCTACGCCGTCGACGACGCGGGCGAACTGGTCGACCGGACCGGCGCCGAGTTCACCGCCATTGTAGAGCTTCACCGTAACCTCGCCGCCGGTCGCAGCCGCAACCTGGTCGGCGAAGGGCTGGAACGCGCCCGCCACGTAGGGATGCGTGGGCGCCATGAAGTTGGCGAACTTAAGTTCTTCGGCGCTGACCGAAGCCGCGGCAAAGGCGAGGCCGACAGCGGCCAGCGCAACAGTCTTGAACAGTCGCATGGTTTCCTCCCATCGAATTGGTGAGAGGTCGGGTCGAGCGCCGGACTTGATGTGGCTTGTCGGGACCCCTCTGCCTGCCAGTTTGCGCGGGCAACCGCCAGACGCCAGACAGAAGGCCTCATCACCCCATAAGCTTTAGCTATTGGGGTGGGCGATCACGCCCTGAAGCTCGTCGAGGAACTCCTGTTGGGCCTTGGTCGCGACCCAGCCCAGCCGCATGGTCAGGCCAATCGGGCGCGAAGTGCCACCGCTCGCAACCGGCAGCCTCACGATCTCACCTGGCCGAAGATCGGCTTCGATCTGCAGCCGGGAGATGTAGCCAAGGTGGTCTGATTCCTTGAGCAATTCGCGCATCAGGATCATCGATCCCGTTTCCACGAGGCTGCGAGGTACATCCCCGAGCGGCGAGAACATGCGGTCGAAGTGGTTTCGGGTCGGGGTGCCGCTGGTCGCGACGACCCAGGGGAACGATGCGAGTTCCGCCAGCGTCGGCTCGGCCCTGCCGACCAGCGGATGATCATGTCGTGCGACGATGACCAGTTCGTCGTCGAACAGACGCCTCTGTTCGACGTCACCAATCGGCGGCGGATCACGCAGCGCGCCGATCAGGAAGTCGATCTCTCCGCGCCTCAGTCCTGCGATGAGGTCGTTGTAGGGACCATCCAGCGCCTTCACCGGCAAGGTAGGACGCCTCTTCCGGAACCGCGCGATCGTGCGCGGCAGGATGTAGGAACGCGAAAGCGGCATGGCGCCCACCACAATCCGGCCGACTTCGCGGCCCGCCAGGTCTGCCAGGTCGGCTTCAGCCTGGTCGAGCTCGGCGAAGGCCAGCCGTGCGGCCTGAGCAAGCGCCTGGGCGGGCCGCGTCGCTACCATGCCGTAGGACGTTCGTTCGAACAGTGGACGCGCAGCCTCCTGCTCGAGCTGCGTCACTGCCCGATGCACGGTCGGTTGCGCGAGCCCGATCCGGCGTGCCGCGAGAGTGAAGTTCTCCGCTTCGCGCACGGCGATCAGTGCCGAGAGTTGGGCGTGCGTGGCTGTGACCTTCAACCGGGGAGCAAGGTCCACGAGCGCGGGATCGAGCAACTCGAAAGCACGCCGCGCACGACCGCCCAGCAGCTTGCCGGCCTCGGTCGGAAACAGCCCCTGCGGCGTTCTCTGGAACAGTGCGGTGCCAGCAAGGTGTTCGAGCTTGTTGATCGCTTGGGTAACGGCCGGCTGGGAGACGAAACAGGTCTCGGCTGCACGCGTCACCGATCCGAAGTCCACCACGGCGAGGAACGCCCTGAGGTGCCGCAGGTTCGACTTCACCGCGGAAAGCCCGCCAGCGCCTTGTCGAGCGCAGCGCTCAACTCGGGCGACATTTCCGCGATGTCCATCTGCCCGATCTGCTCCTGCCAGTCGGCAGTCGCCGCACTCATCCGGTCCGGCAGGCCGAGTTCCCGCAGCGTTGTCGCAACCTCGCGCATCTCGGCCGCGCGCCTGATCCCGTGCTCGTGCATCCGCCCGAGGTTATAGAGCGATCGCTGCCGCCAGGCGATGCTCGCATCGGACGCCTCGAACGAGGCCAGGACCTGTTCCTCGACACCGGCGCGCCGGGCCGCGAGAAGGCATTCGGCCGTCAGGGCCTCCATGCCCTTGATCATGACCGAGCGGATCATCTTGATGGCCGATGCCTCGCCGACATCGGGGCCGACGATGCGCGCCGTCATGTCGAATGACTCCAGCACGGCGAGAGCCTGCTCCGCATGGTGTCCCGAGATGAGCATCGGGGTGCGATGCAGGTTCGGGCGGATCGGAGCCATGATTGCAAGATCGACATAGCGGCCGCCGGCTGCCTCGATGGCTGCAGCGGCACGTCGCTTTGTCCCCGGCGCGCATGAGTTGCCGTCGAACCAGAGCGTTCCGGGCCGGACATGTTGCGCCGCAACGTCCGCAGCAGCAGCGGCCTGGTCTGCCGTGACCAGGCAAAACACCACATCGACTCCATCGAGCAGGTCTTTCAGCCCGGGCAGGCAGGCGACCCGGACGAGTTCGGCAACACCGCGCAGGATCGGCGACTGGACCGGATCGTCCAGTTTCAGGTCGTAGGCCGACGCCTGAAAACTTCGGCGCCCACCCCATCCCTCGACGATCGCGCGAGCCGCTTCGCCGAAGCCGAGCAGGCCGACATGCGGCGCGTTGGTACTGTGCGACATGGTGGTCATCCCTCCACCACGAAGTCTCCGACAAACCCTACTGCATTACCAGAGACTATAGCCCAATCTTATCGCCGGGGCGGGCCTTTCGAATTGGCAACCCGGTCCCGCTGCGGCCAGATCACGCCAAAACGAAACACAGATGGAGGGGACAATGTCCACGCCCAGGACGGCGCTGGTGATCAGCGCGCATGCAGCGGATTTCGTGTGGCGTTGCGGTGGTGCCATCGCCCATCACGCCCAGCTCGGCTACTAGGTTACCGTCGTATGCCTGTCCTTCGGCGAGCGCGGCGAGTCGGCGAAGCTGTGGAAGTATCCCGACATGACGCTCGAGCGGGTCAAGGCGTCACGCCGCGCCGAATCCGAGCGCGCCGCCCAGGCGCTGGGCGTGCACAACCTGATCAGCTTCGATCTCGGCGATTACCCGCTACGCATGACCGATGACGACAAGTTCCGGCTGGTTGACGTGATCCGCGACGTCCAGCCGAGCTTCATGCTCAGCCACTCGCACCACGACCCCTACAACCCCGACCACAGTTTCGCGACCAGCGTTGCCATCGAGACCCGCTCCATCGCCCAGGCCTGGGGGCACAAGCCCGGCCAGAAAGTGCTGGGCGCCCCGCAGCTATACCTGTTCGAACCGCACCAGACCGAACAGATGGGCTGGAAACCCGACGTCTTCCTCGACATCACCGACGTGTGGGACAAGAAGCGGGCTGCCATCGAATGCATGGAGGGCCAGGAACACCTGTGGGAGTTCTACACCCGCGTCGCGCAAAACCGCGCCAACCACTTCCAGCGCAATTCCGGCGGTCAATCCGGTGGACGCGCGGCCAAGTATGCGGAAGGGTTCCAGTCCGTCTTCCCGCGTACCGTTGATGAACTCTGATGGAACCCTGCTTCGACATCGCCCACCTCGCCCATGTCGAGGTCTACACCGACCGGTTCGAGGAAAGCCTCGACTTCTTCACCCGCATCTATGGGCTGAGCCTCTCCGGACTGGATGAGAATTCTGCCTACCTGCGGGCGTGGGACGACTACGAGTTCCATTCGCTCAAGCTCACCCGGCATCACACCACCGGTGTCGGCCACATCGCCTATCGCGCCAGTTCCCCGGAAGCCCTGGCGCGCCGCGTCTCGGCCATTGATGCTAGTGGCTACAAGACCCATGGCTGGGTCGAGGGCGACCTCGGGCACGGCCGGGCCTTCCGCTTCGAGGACCCTTTCGGGCACGTGTTCGAAATCTACTGGGACACGGTGTGCTACAAGCCGACGGAGACCGACCGACCTGCCCTCAAGAACACCGCCAGCGCGTTCACCGGTTCCGCGCCGCGCAGGCTGGACCACCTGAACCTCCTCTCCTCCGACGTCAGAGAGTTCCGCCGCTTCATGGAAACGTGCCTCGGCAGCCGGGTCACGGAGATGATCCAGCTCGACAATGGCCGCATCGGCGGCTGCTGGTTCACGGTCAACAACAAGACCTACGATCTCGCCTGCACCGAGGAACATGGCGGCGGACATGCCCGCCTGCACCACGTCACCTACGCCACCGACCAGCGCGAAGACATCCTTCGCGCCGCCGACCTGTTCCTGCAGCACGGCGTCCACATCGAGACCGGCCCGCACAAGCACGCCATCCAGGGGACCTTCTTCCTCTATGTCTGGGAGCCGGCCGGCAACCGCGTCGAGCTCGCCAATTCCGGCGCCCGCCTGATCCTCGCGCCTGACTGGGAGCCCGTCGTGTGGACCGAAAGCGAGCGCAGGAAAGGCTAGGCCTGGGGACTCAAGACCATCGAGACGTTCCACACGCATGGGACGCCGCCCGTTACCAAGGGGGAATGAATGTCCGTCGTCATCCAGAATATCGAGCGTGCCTCAGCCGAAACGATAGCTGGTCTTGCCACCGCCGGTGTCGCAACCGTCCATGAAGCACAGGGGCGCCGCGGCATGCTGATGAGCTACATGCGTCCGATCTACGCCGGGGCGCAGATCGCCGGCTCGGCCGTTACAATCTCCGCCCCGCCGGGCGACAACTGGATGCTCCATGTCGCCATCGAGCAGTTGCAGGACGGCGACATCCTGGTGCTCGCCCCCACTTCGCCCTGCGACAACGGCTATTTCGGCGACCTGCTGGCGACTTCGGCCAAGGCACGCGGTTGCCGCGGTCTCGTGATCGACGCCGGCGTCCGCGACGTGCGCGACCTCACCAGCATGGGCTTCCCGGTCTGGTCCAAGGCCATTTCCGCGCAGGGCACGGTGAAGGAGACGCTCGGCTCGGTGAACGTGCCCATCGTCTGCGCCGGCGCCCATATCGAGGCGGGTGACGTGATCGTCGCCGACGATGATGGTGTGTGTGTCGTCAAGCTTGACGAGGCCGATGCCGTGCTTGCGGCTGCGAACAAGCGGCTCGCCAGCGAGGACAGCAAGCGCCGGCGGCTGGCGACTGGCGAGCTCGGTCTCGACATCTACGGTATGCGCGAGGCGCTCGCCGCCAAGGGACTCAGATATGTCTGAGGGCATTCGGTGCCTATGGATGCGCGGTGGCACCTCGAAGGGAGCCTATTTGCTCGCCTCCGACCTGCCCGCCGATCCAACCGAACGCGACGCGCTGCTGCTCAACCTGATGGGCAGTCCGGACGTGAGACAGATCGATGGTCTCGGCGGCGCCGATCCGCTGACTTCCAAGGTAGCGGTGCTGTCACCTTCGAGCCGCGACGACGCCGACGTGGACTACCTGTTTCTCCAGGTCTTCGTCGACCAGCCGCTCGTCTCCGACAAGCAGGGCTGCGGCAACATCCTCGCTGGCGTTGGCCCCGCGGCCATCGAGCTCGGCCTGATTGCAGCACAGGACAACGTCACCCCCGTTCGCATCCACATGGTCAATTCCGGCGAGGTAGCTGTTGCCCGGATTTCGACCCCCGGTGGCAAGGTCAACTACACCGGCGACACACGCATCGACGGCGTTCCGGGTTCCCATGCTGCGGTTCCGCTGATGTTCCAGAACATCGCCGGTTCCATGTGCGGCGCTCTTCTGCCGACCGGTAACGCGGTAGACGTCATCGATGGCGTCGCCTGTACCCTGATCGACAATGGCATGCCCTGCGTGATCATGCGCGCGGCCGATTTCGGACTCTCAGGCACCGAATCCCGCGAAGCGCTTGAGGCGGACGGAGTCCTGAAGGCGCGGATCGAGGCGATCCGGCTGGTTGTGGGCCCCATGATGAACTTCAGCGACGTCACCGCCGCCTCGGTTCCCAAGATGACGCTGGTCTCGCCACCAGCCGCGGGCGGCGCCATCGGCACGCGCAGCTTCATCCCGCATCGCGTCCATGCATCGATCGGCGTCTTTGCGGCCGTCAGCGTCGCGACGGCGTGCCTGCTGCCCGGAAGTCCGGCCGCGGACATCGCCAGCGTGCCGGCCGATGGGCGGTTCAGCATCGAGCATCCAACCGGTGCGCTGGAGGTCTTCCTCGACATTGCGGCGGGTGGCACCGTGCGCGGCGCCGGCACGATCCGGACGGCCCGCAAGATCATGGACGGCCTGGTCTTCCCACGTTGAGGCGGCTGTCTTCTGCCGGGCGGTCCACATCAAGCTCACGAAACTGTGCCCGCTGTTGATACGGCATTGCGGCCAGCGGGATTGGTCGGCCGGCCAGAGTGGCGCTAAACTCGTCCTCGGTCACAACTCGTCCGGATTGGAGATCGCTGTGTCTGACATCGGTTTCGATCGCCGCCACGTCCTCGCCGGTGGTGCCGCCCTCGTCATGGCGGGCCTCGCCGGACTTGCAGTGCCTGCGCGCGCCGCCGGAGTTGCGGCTACGCCCTCGATGCGGGGCGGCGCCAACAACTACATGCCCGGTGCGCCGGTTGTGGAGCGTATCGGTGGCGGCGGCTTCTGGATGTCGGGCACCGTGTTGCGCGCCGGCGATGGCGCGCCGCTCGCCGGGCAACGCAACCAGATCTGGGCGCATACCACCGAAGGCAGCGAGCGCGACTGGCACAGCCATGGCGCGACGTTGACCGACGCCAACGGCGCGTTCCGGCTTGAAATGCCTCAGATCGTGCCGGCGCTGGGCCAGGCGCATGCTCACCTCGCCTATGACAGCGGCGAGTTTCAGACCGTCTTCCTTCGGCCCCTGCTGTCGAGCCCGAAGGACCCCAGCCTCGAAGCCCACTTCGTCCTCCAGCCGGCCTGAAGAGCTTGAAGCAGACGGCCCGCGCGCTTCTGATCTGGGCCGCACTGGCGGCTGCGATCGCCATTCCACTGACATTTGCCGCAACGAGCCCATATCTGGCCTGGCGAGACCCGATCTATGTCGCCGCCGGCTTCGCGGGGGTCGTCGCCCTGTGTCTTGCGCTGGTGCAGCCTCTGCTGGCGGCGGGATGGTTGCCCCGGCTCGGAGTGCTGCGCGGCCGTCGCGTGCATCGCGTGGTCGGCATCGCTCTTGTGGCGATGGTCGCCCTTCACGTCGTTGGCCTCTGGCTGACCAGCCCGCCCGATATCGAAGACGCGCTGCTGCTGCGCTCGCCCACGCCGTTCTCGGTCTGGGGTGTCGCCGCCATGTGGGCGCTGTTCGCCGCCGCGCTGCTTGTCGCGTTCCGGCGACGCCTGTCGCCGCTTGCCTGGCGCATTGTCCACGGCGGCCTCGTCGCCGTCGTGGTGGTCGGTGGCGCGATCCATGCCCTCCTGGTCGAAGGCACGATGGAGACCAGCTCCAAGATCGTGCTTTGCGCTGCCGCCGTGATTGCGACCGCTGCGGCGCTGGCAATGCCGTGGCTGCGCGCAAGGATCGCGCGCAACAGGGCATAGGATTTCGCCCTAGTCGGCCATCAGCATGCGTAGCACGACCTTTCCCTTGGCGCCGGTGGCGAAAAGCCGATGCGCCTCTGCCATTTCCTCGAGCGGAAAAGTGGCCGCTATCGGCAAGACAAGGTCGCCGCGACCCGCTGCGTCGGCCACGGCCTGCAGCACGATCGGGTCCGTGCGATGCCGGCCGGAGACGACCGTCACCCTGTTGTCGGCATTGACGCCCTCGGGAAGGCGCGCCACGGCGAAGACCTTGCCGCCGGACCGGATATTGGCCAGCGCATTGGCGGATGCAGGTGTCGCCGTGCTGATGGCGAGGTCGAAGGTCGGTGCGGTCGGTGCGACGCCGATATCGATCGCCTCGCCCGCGAGAGCCTTCGCCTCCTCGAGCCGGTCCGCGCGAACACCGGCCACGGCTACCGCACCGATCTCCTTGAGGTACTGAACCGCGGCGCGTCCGACACTGCCCAGCGCCCCCGACACCAGCACCCTGTCGCCCGCCTTCACGCCCAGCTGGTCGAGCGCACCACGCGCCGTCAGCCCGGCCTTGGGCAGGGTCACGCCGGTTGCGAAACCCAGGTTGTCCGGCAGGTGAGCGACCGCAGTGATCGGCGCCACGCCGTATTCGGCATACGAGCCGCGCCCATTGCTGGCGAAGTCGGCTATGACGCGGTCACCAACGGAAAAACCGGTCACGCCTTCGCCCACCGCTTCCACCACCCCGGCGCCATCGCCACCGAGGATAGCCGGCATCTCGAGCGGCACGAACTGGGCTGCACGACCATCGCGCAGCATCACGTCGAAGTGGTTGATCGAGGCGGCATGGAGCCGAATGAGCACCTCGCCAGGCCCTTGCGCAGGCTTGTCCACCTCGTCAACGCGAAATGCACTGGCATCGCCATAGCCGTGGATACGAATTGCCTTCAACTGGTCTTCTCCTCATCCCAGAACGCAAATGGTCGTGGCAGGAAGGCAACCCGGGTCAGGAAGTCCTTCAGCAGCAGGCGCCACACGTGCCAGTTGTGGCCACCGTGTACGAAACTGGTGGTCAGCGGAATGCCCGCCTTCACGAAGGCGCTGATCTGCCGCGCCGTGCCGCGATGGAAGCCCGAGTAACCCGCCTCGTGAATCGGGTCCTGCCAGCCGCCGCCGATGAAGACCGACTTGTTTCGGAGCGCCTCTGCCTGCGCCTCGCTCAGCGTCGCGTAGGCCGTGGGCAGGCCCGAACTGAACATACCGAAATAGCCGAACAGTTCGGGGTATTTCAGCATGAACGAGTTGGTGATCTGGCCGCCGAGCGAGAGGCCGGCAAAGGCGCGGTCGGTGGGATCGCGTGACACATGGTAGTGCTGCTCGACAAAGGGCAGCATGTTGTCGCGCAGGTCGCGATCATAGGCTTCGTTGAAGTCGGAAGGCGGCAGGCCGTGCGCGTTGGGCATCACCGCGACCAGTGGCTCGATCTCGCCGCCGGCGATGAGGTTGTCGAGGATGTTGCCGGCCGCGCCCTGGGTGCTCCAGCCCATCTCGTTCTCTCCGCCGCCATGACTGAGCCAGAGCGTGGGATAGGGTTTCGGTCGCGACGCGTCGTAGCCGGGCGGCAGATAGACGACGAGATAGTTCTCGTCCGGCGGCGTCACATGCCCGGGCGAAGGATAGGTATGGTGCCGCAACGCGCCGCGGAGCCGGGCCGGCCCCTGCCAGCCGAGGTCGACACCGCCGAAGGCCGGATCGGCAGGAACAAAGACCTGGCTGTTCGGGGCAATCGAGCCGAGCCGCACGCCGGTAGCCTCGTTCCAGGGCGGATCGGCGGGGTCCGAGACTGGCGCCCAGTTTGCGGGATCGTCACCTTCGCCATCGATGAGGAAGCTGTAGGTGAACACACCGGGCGGCAGGGGCGTGGTGAAGGTCCAGGTGCCGTCATCCGACCGTTGCATTGGCCGGATGGGCCAATTGGGCCGCACCGCGTTCGGGTGGGCGAGGGGGATGTCGCCCGGTCGCCAGTCTGTCGGGAGCAGCCCCTGGGATGCAACCACCGGCCGGTCGGGTGTTCCGGCCAGTTGCTCCAGTTCCGACGGTCGCGCGAAATACCACTCGCCCTTGATGAAGACCTGCCGGGCAGCGGGATCGTGGTAGCGGAACACCACCTCATGTCCGGTAGGGCCCTCGCCAGTAGGCCGAACGGTCGGCGGTCCTCCCCAAGACCTCATGCGCCACTCCTCCCTAAGCCTGTGCAGGTGCCTTTGCCACGATCTCGTCGCCGGCGTTCGGTGCCAGCCGCAACATCAGCAAAGCGGACAACAGCGCGAGCGCCGCCATCACGAGGAAAGCGGCCTGGAAATCCGGATAGGCCAGCGCTTCCCCGCCGCGGGCAGCCATGGACAGGTTGAGCACCAGCGCCGCCAGCGCCACGCCGAAGATCATGCTGATCTGCCCGGTCATGCTGGTGATCATCACGGCCGAGTTGCGGTGTTCTGGCCCGATATCGGCGAAGGCAAGGCTGCTGAGCGAGGTGAACTGCATCGATCGCGTCAGGCCGGCGCCGAGCAGCACTGGAATGACGAACAGGTAGGGGCGTCGTCGGCGCGAGCGTGGCGCAGAGCGCGATGAAGATCGCGGCGAGGACGCCGTTGAACACCAGCACCGGCCGGAAACCGAAGCGCCTGAGGATGGGCGAGGTCACCGACTTCATCGAAAAATTGCCGATGAAGTAGGCCATCGTCAGCCCCCCGGCCTGAAGCGGGTCGAGCCCGTAGGCCGTCTGGAAGAACAGAGGCAGCAGGAACGGCATGGCGTTGATGGCGATGCGCGCATAGTTGCCGGCCAAAAGGTTCGAGATCGCAAAAGTGTGGGCCCTGAACGGCACCAGATCGATGAGCGGATTGCTCGATCGCCGGAAGTGGAGCACCGAGACGACGCCAAGCGCGATCCCGAGCGCAAAGACGGCCAACATGATCCAGAGGCCATAGCTGGCATGGGTGACCCCTTCGAGACCGATCAGCAGGCACGCGAGAGAACCGCCGCAGAGCAGGAAGCCCAGCCAGTCCAGCTTTCGCCGCTGCAAGGGCGTGGGGTCGCGAACGAGGGCGAGTGTCACTAAAACCATGCCGAGGCCGAGCGGGACGTTGATGAAGAAGTTCCAGCGCCAGCTGAAATAGGTCGTGATCGCACCGCCAAGGGCCGGCCCCACCACCGGCGCGGCCAGTGCCGGCCAGGTGATCAGGCTCATGACGTCCAGCATTTCCGACTTGTCGGCGTTGCGCACGGCGATCAGGCGCCCGACCGGGATCATGAAGGCGCCGCCAATGCCCTGGAAGGCCCGGGCGGCCACGAACTCCACGACGTTCTGAGCCAGGCCGCAGGCGACGGAAGAAAGGGTGAAGACCACGACCGCCAAGGCAAAGATGCGGGTCGATCCGAAGCGATCCGCCATCCAACCGGCGACCGGAATGAAAATGGCGCTGACGAGAAGATAGGTGGTCACGCCGACGCTGAGTTCGAGCGGCTCCACGCCGAAGTCGCGGGCCATCTGCGGCAGCGATGTCGCGATGATCGCGCCATCCAGCATCTGCAGGAACAGCGCTACTGCGACGACAAGGGCGATCCGACGGGCACTCAATCCCTGTGCTGCCGATGGGTCGCCCGGCATCTTCAGAGCTTCCCGATCCTGGCCGCGGCGTCGTCGACGACCGATCTGATGGCGTCCTTCTTGTGCTGATCCGGCGCGCCGCGCGACAGGGACTGCCGGACCATGGTCCGAAGCCCATCAAGCGCCTGTTCCAGTTCCGCCGGGATCGCGCCCTCGCCCTGGGTCCTGGCCGCCTCGGCCATGCGGGTGAGCAAGGTCGCCAGCGCCTGCTTGTTGGCCTCGAGGAAGGCGTTTCCCTGGTCGGTGATCTGGTAGAACTTGCGCGGCCCCTCGCTGGCCGGCAGCACCACCACCTGACCGGCCTCCTCGAGCATTGTCAGCGTCGGGTAGATCGTCCCCGGACTGGGGCTGTAGATGCCCGCCACGGCCTCTTCGATCCACTTGATCATCTCGTAGCCGTGGCGCGGCTTCTCCGAAATCAGGTGGAGGATGATCAGGCGCAGGTCGCCATGGGCGAAGAAGCGACCAAGGCTGGCGTTGCCGCCGTCCATGCTCCGATGGCGGCCCGAACCGCCCCTGCCGCCCGCATTCTCGTTCGTGCACATAAAACCGATATATCGGATATTTCGATATATCGGAAGCGGCTTGTGCGCCCGCATAGTTCGCGGGCCACGCCCGCTAGCCATCCTAGTGCTGGTGGCCGTCGTAGAAGTCCGACTCGCCGCGTCGCCAGTAGCCCGCCGCCTTGACCAGATCGGGGTCATGCCCGCACTCGTTGACGAAATGCTCGCGGATCGATGTCGATGTCGACGCTTCACCGGCGATGAAGATGTAGCCAGTGCCGGACGGCAGGGTAGCGGATCGCACCGCGTCGAGCAGCGCGGCGCCCGTGGAGCGCTCGACCCAGGTCACGTCCAGCTCGGCCGCGGCGTGGAATGCCTGGCGCTCCCCGGGGTCGGCGATCTCGATGAATGCCACGATGCGCGCTCCCGTTGGCAGTTCCTCGATGCGGCGCCCGATGGCCGGAAGCGCAGTCTCGTCGCCGACGAGGACGTAGTAGTCGAACCCCTCGCGGACGACGAAGGAAGCGCGGGGCCCGCCGATGCCGAGCTGGTCGCCGGGGCCGGCTCGCTCGGCCCATGCGGACGCGACACCGCCCTCGTGCAGCACGAAGTCGATCACTACCTCGCCCCGGGCCGTGTCGAAGCGCCGTGGCGTGTAGTCGCGCCCCTCGGGCCGCGGCGCTCCCGCGGGCCACTCCAGCCCGTTCGGACCCGGGGTCGGCATCGCCAGGCTGCCCCCTGCCGGGGGAAAGAAGAGCTTCACGTGGTCGTCGTAGGCCGCCGAGGGAAAGCTCGTGAAATCCGGATGCGACAGCGTGACTCGCGCCATGCGCGGCGTCAGCCGTTCGTTGCTCACGACCTCTGCGAGCCGGAACTTGAGCTCGTGCCGGATGCGTTCTGCGACGGGGCGATCCATGTCCTGCTCCTATTCGTAGTAGATTCCGATGCGGCGGCCGGCGACGGTTTCGACGTGAACCGGGAGGTCGTAGATGCCACCCAGCACCTCCGACGTCATGATCCGGTCGGGCGGCCCTTCGTGGACAACCCTCCCCGCTTTCATCGCGACGATGTAGTCGGAATAGACCGACGCGAAATTGATGTCGTGCAACACGAGCACGATGGTCTTGCCGAGTTCGCGCGCCGCCCGGCGCAACTGCTTCATCATGCCCACCGCATGACGAACGTCGAGGTTGTTGAGAGGCTCGTCGAGCAACACGTAGTCGGTGTCCTGGCAGAGCACCATGGCGACGAAGGCGCGCTGACGCTGCCCCCCCGACAGCTCGTCGAGGAAGCGGCTCCCCAGATCGGTAAGGTCGAGAAAGGCAAGCGCTTCATCGATATGCCGCTTGTCCTCGCTCGTCGGCCGCCCCTTCGAATGGGGGAAGCGACCGAACGCCACGAGGTCGCGCACCGTGAGCCGGGCCGCGATATGGTTGTCCTGGCGCAGGATCGCGAGCCGGCGCGCCAGCGCTTCCGACGGCGCCCGCGAAACGTCCAGTCCGTCTACTGTCACCGTGCCCGAGTCCATGGACAGCAGGCGGCTGACCATCCCGAGGAGCGTGGACTTGCCGGCGCCGTTCGGGCCGATGATGGAGGTGATGCCGCTCCGGGGCAGTGTTGCCGTTACGTCGTCGACGACGCGCGTCGCGCCGTAGGATTTGCTCACGCCCCTGATCTCGATCATCGCGAAAGCCCCCTGAGAATGAGCGTGAGAAAGACGATGCCTCCGACGAACTCGACAATGATGGAAAGGGCGGTGTCGTAGCAAGGCGTGTTCGAGCACCGCTTGCCCGCCTACGAGGCCGACCACGCCCAGCAGCACCGCCGTCGGCAGAACGAATACATGCCGGTGCGTGGGCATGATGATGTAGGCCAGGTTGGCGACCAGCAGGCCGAAGAACAACACGGGACCGACGAGCGCCGTCGAGACGCTCACCATCACCGCGACCAGTGCCAGCACGAGCGAGACGGTGCGCACATGATCGACGCCGAGCCCGATCGCCGGTTCGCGGCCGAGCAGCAGCACGTCGAGGCGCCCGAGCAGCGGGAACAGGGCCAGCGAGGTGACGGCAAGCACGATCGTGGCGATGATAAGCAGCGTGGGCTCGATGGCGTTGAAGCTCGCGAACATCGCGTCCTGTAGCACCACGAAGTCGTTCGGGTTGATCATCCGCTGCATCAGGCCCGACAGCGACCGGAACAGCACGCCGAAGACGATCCCCACCAGCACCAGCAGATGGAGGTTGCGTGAATCGCGGGAGAACAGCCACCGGAAGAGCAGCGTCGAGAGCAGGATCATGGCACTGGCATTGACGATGAAGCGCAACTCCGGCGGCAAGGTCAGGTAGGCGAACCCGCCCAGGAAGAAGACCAGCGTCGTCTGGACCAGTTGGAACAGCGCATCGAACCCCATGATCGCGGGCGTCAGAATGCGGTTGCCGCTGACCGTCTGGAAGAGAACCGTCGACACCCCGATGGCATGGGCGCAAAGGACCAGCCCCCAGAGCTTGCGACCACGCAGACCCAGCACGAAGCTCCACGGGCCCTTCGCATCCCATGTCATGAAGGCCACGATGGCGACGACCGACAACAGGACGAGTCCGACGAGAACATGGGACGGTCTGATCCGAAAGCTAGCCAAGCTGCCGCCTCCGGCCGAGAAGGAGCCACAGGAAGATCAGGCTGCCCGCCACCCCGAACACCGTTCCGATCGGGATCTCGTAGGGGAACCGCACCAGCCGGCCGACGATGTCGGAGGCAAGCACCATCCCGGCCCCGAGCAGCGCGATCCACGGAATGGAGCGGCGCATGTTGTCGCCCATGACGGCGCTGACGAGGTTGGGAACGATCAGGCCGAGAAACGGAATCGCGCCGGCTGTCACCACGACGACAGCGGTGACCATGGCGACGATCGACAAGCCGATTGCGAGGACGCGCCGGTAGTTCAGGCCGAGATTGGTGGTGAACGCCTCACCCAGCCCGGCGACGGTGAACCGGTCGGCAGCGAACCAGGCGATGACAGTGAGACCGGCGGCCAGCCAGAGAAGTTCGTAGCGGCCGCGCAGGATTCCCGAGAAATCGCCCATGGTCCAGGCACCCAGCGTCTGCAGCAAGTCGAAGCGGTAGGCGAAGAACGTCGTGACCGAGGCGATGACGCCGCCGAGCATGATGCCTACCAGCGGCACGACCAGTGGGGAGCGCAGCGGGATCGCGGCCAGAAGGCGCATGAAGAGCGCCGTCCCCGCGAGGGCAAAGAGAGCCGCGACCATCATCTTCGCGAGCAGCGGAGAGCCCGGCGCGAAGATGGTGACGACCAAGAGGCCGAGACTGGCCGACTCCACCGTGCCGGCAGTCGACGGCTCGACGAAGCGGTTGCGAGCTAGCATCTGCATGATGAGCCCGGCAACCGCGATCGCGCTTCCTGCAAGGATGAGGGCCAGCGTTCGCGGAACCCGGCTGATCAGTAGCACCTGCATCGGCCGGTCCTCGACCGCGCTCGACAGCAAGCTGCCGAGCGACACGTCGCTGACGCCGATAAACAAGCTGGTCGCGCTGAGGGCGAGCACGACCAGAATACCGATAGTGAGTTTCAGGGCCGACGGCACGAGGCGGAGCGGGCGCCGGACGCGCCCGCCTCCCAGGCTCAGTAGGCGCCGATCGCGGTGCCGACCTGGTCAACCAGCGTGGTAAACGCCGGGAGCCCGCCGTTGATGATGTAGGACCGGACCGGGTCGATGTTGACCACATGGCCGTTCTTGACCGCGGCGGTCTCGTTGACCAGTTCGTTGTCGAGGATCGCGGCCGACGAGCCCTCTCCGGTTGCTGCGTCGCGGTCGATCACGAACAGCCAGTCGGGATTGGCCTCGAGGATGAACTCGAACGAGATGGCGTCGCCGTGAGTCTCGGCCTTTGCTTCGGCGGCCGGCACGATGCCGAGGCTGTCGTGGATCCAGCCGAAGCGCGAGCCCGGACCGAAGCTGGTGACTTCGGCGGCGTTCGTGAGAACCACAAGGCCCTTGCCGGCCTCCGACGCCTTGGCCTTGATGGCGGCGATCTTCTCGTCGAGGGTCGCGATCATGGCGTCGACCTCGGCGGTCTTGCCGAATACCTCGCCGAGGATCTTGCTGTTCGACTTGATCGAAGCCTCGAAGTTGGCCCAATCGTTGGAGAGGTCGATGGTAGGCGCGATCTTGGCGAGTTCGGGGTATGCCCCCGACGACCTGCCGGCCACGATGATCAGGTCCGGCGCAGCTGCTGCGACCGCCTCGTAGTCAGGCTCGAACAGCGTGCCGACCTTCAGATACTTCTCGTCGGCATACTTTGACAGATAAGCCGGCAGGTTCGAACCGGGGAGACCGGTGATCTCGACGCCAAGAGCTTCGAGCGTATCGATGGTGGCGAAGTCGAAGCTGATGACCTTCTGCGGGTTCTCGACAACCGTCGTTTCGCCCTGAGCGTGTTTGACGACGATGTCGGCGGCGACGGCCGGCGCGAACGTGAAGGCAAAGGCGGCTGCGAGCGAGGCGATCAACTGCGACTTCATGAGGCTCTCCCAGATTGGCTGGCAGACGCCTATATAAGATGACTCTAAATATCAAGATATAGAATAGGCGGTGCGGAGCGAACGGTGTCGGCGGCGTTGTCGAAGGTCATGCCGCTTCCTCTGCGATGACGAAATGCCCCTCGCCGACCTGTCGCATCGGCTGCCAGTCCCGCTGCGTCCCGACCGGCGCAACGCGGTGACCAGACATTTGCGGGAGCGGTCCCGCCGTGCCGTTTCCGGCAGCGATCAGCGAACGCGTGTAGGGGTGGGCGGGGGCGGCGAGCAAGTCGGCTACAGGGCCAAGCTCGAGCAGTCGACCGAAACGCATGACGGCCACCCGGTGGGCTATCCGTGACACCACGGCGAAGTCGTGTGTGATGAACAGCAGTGGCAGCATCCGCTCGGTCTGCAGCGACTGAAACAGCTCCAGAACCTGCAGCTTCGTCGTGGCGTCCAGTGCCGACACGGCCTCGTCGGCGATCACCAGATCCGGCGACGCCGCCAGTGCCCTGGCGATACCGAGGCGTTGCCGCTGCCCACCCGACAGTTCGTGCGTCAGCCGCTCGAGAAAGGTCTCATCCAGCCCGACCTGGGCAAGAAGGCTCGCGGCCCGATCCCTGCGGACGGAGGCGTTGCGCTCACCAGCGATGCGAAGCGGCTCGGTCACGCTCTCCCAGGCGCGATAGCGAGGATCCAGCGCCGATTGCGGATCCTGGAAGACGAACTGGACGCGCCCGCGAGAAGGGCCGCGAACCGTGCTGACGTCCTCGCCGTTGAGCCGAACACGACCCTCGTCGGGCCGGACCAGGCCAAGGATGGCGCGAGCGATGGTGGTCTTGCCCGAACCGCTTTCGCCCACCAGTGCCACGGTCTCGCCGGCTCTCACCTCGAGACTGACACCGTCAACCGCGTAGAGGCGCCTCGGCGCCGCAAAGGAAGCCATCCGCTGGTCATGCGGAAAGGAAACGACCAGGTTTTCAAGTGACAGCGGCGGCGGGGATGCCGCGGGAGTGACCTGGGTACGGCGCGGTACGGCCGGAGCAGATGCTTCGACCAGCGTGCGGGTGTATGCCGATCGCGGCCGGGAGAGCACATCGTCGCGGCTTACAGTTTCAACCATTCGACCGGACTGCATTACCAGCACGCGGTCGGCGATCTGACGAACCACTGCCATGTCGTGCGTGATGAAGACGACGGCACAACCAACCTCGGCCCGCAGTTGGCGCAGCAAGGCGAGGATTTCGGCCTGTACCGTCGCGTCGAGGGCGGTCGTCGGCTCGTCGGCGCCCACGCGCGATGGCTTGCAGGCAAGTGCGGCGGCAATCACCACACGCTGTCGCATACCGCCCGAGAGCGCCGCCGGATGGAGCCGCGCTCGAGCCGCCGCGTCCGGAATGCGGACCTGGTCGAGCAGGCGGACGGCCTCGGCGCGGGCAGCGGTCCAACTCGCACCACGATGGGTGACGATTGTCTCTGCGATCTGATCGCCGACAGACATCATCGGGTTGAGTGCGCTCATCGGCTCCTGAAAGATCATGCCGATACGATTGCCGCGGAGCTTGCGAAGCTCGCTCTCCGGCAGCGCCAGCAGGTCCCGGCCTTCAAACAGCGCCGTTCCGGCGGTCACCCGTCCCGGTGGGCTTGGCAGCAGGCCCATGATGGACTGGGTGGCGACGCTCTTGCCCGAGCCGCTCTCTCCGACAATTGCCAGAACCTCGCCCTTCGCGACGGCGAAATCGAGCCCGTCGACGACGACGCGCGGGCCGTCTCGGGTGAGTATTTCAGTGCGGAGCCCGGTGACCTCCAGCAGCGTCATGGAGCCCCCCTCACCCAGTCAAACGCTAGTGGATTTGCGGGGTGTTGACCCAGATCACACGGGTCAGCGCGGTGCCGACATTGCGATAACGGTTGGTGAGGTGGTTCTTGAAGAAGAACGAGTCGCCGGTCTTGAGCTTGTAGACCGTGCTCTCGATGGTCAGTTCGACCTCGCCCTCGATGACATAGCCCAGCGTTTCGCCCTGATGCGTGATCTGGTCGACCTTCTCCCCGCCCGGCTCGATGCGATGGATGTTGCCTTCGAGCAGATTGCCCGCGGCCAGCGGCACGAGACGTTCGTAGCTGACACCCGATCCGCCCCGGATAGCGTCGGTCTGCGAGATCAGGCGCTCGCCCTCCCTCTGGACCAGGCCCGGTGAGTTTATGTCGGCGCCGAAGAACGAACTCAGGTCGCGGTTCAGGGCTTCCACCAGTCGCTGCAGCATCATGAGCGATGGCGCCACCTTGCCATTCTCGATCTTGGAGATCATCGACTCGGCGCAGCCGACGCGTTCGGCCAGTTCGCGGATGCGAATCCCCTCCAGCAGGCGCGCATGCTTGAGGCGCGCGCCAACCTGCAGCTCGTCCCGCCGCGGCGCAGTCTCGGCTTCTGGCTTGGATGGGGCTCGGCTCATTGGGCGACTCCAGGTCTGCGGCGGCGTGACTATAGAGAACGAGGCCCGAGCTGCAATCAACTCTCATGCACCAGCTCCGGCCAGTGATGGTTCCACGGATTGGCACGCTCGAGCCCGGCCGCTGCCCGCAGGACACCCAGATCGTCCTGGTGACGGCCGATGATCTGCACGGCACTCGGCAGGCCGCCGCGAGTGAATCCGGCCGGCACCGATGCTGCCGGCTGGCCGGTGAGATTGGCGAGGAAGGAGAAGGGCGTCCAGCCCCCGGGCAGGATGTCCCGATCGCCAATTCGGCTCGGACCTTCGCTGTCGATCTCGAATGCGGCCGTCGATGTCCCTGGGGTCAGCAGCAGATCGTAGCGCTGCATGAACCGCCAGACGATATTGCTGACCCGCTTGCGCGCCAGGATCGCACTGGTGAACTCCTCGGCAGTCCAGCCGTGTGACAGCAGGTTGGCCAACATCGGGGTAAACTCGTAGCCGGGCGGCGCCATGCGGCGGAGACCTTCGCGATCGGTGTCCAGGGCGACGAGTGCCAGGAAAGCAGGGGTAACGTCGCCGATCTCGGGCGTCGCTATTTCGAGTTCGGCACCATGTTCATCGGCCAGCAGTCGAGCAGCGGCTTCGGCCAGATCGGCGACCTCGGGGTCGACTGCGGCGAAGCCGAGGTCGCGGGTGAAGGCGATGCGCTTGCCCTTGAGCGAGGACGGGTCAATATCCATCCAGTTGATGTTCTCCAGCGGCAGCGAGTGCCGGTCCCTTGGCGAAGGGCCACTCAGCACCGACAGCATGAGCGCCGCGTCACGGACGGTTCGCGTGATGGGCCCGATGTGCTCAAGGGATTCCCAACCCGATGCTCCTGGATCGGTTTCGACCCGACAACCCGGATAGACTGGAACGCGGCCCCAGCTCGGCTTGATGCCGAAAGTCCCGGTGAGGCTGGCTGGAACACGCACCGAACCACCGCCGTCGCTGCCGAGCGACAGTGCGACCATTCCGGCGGCGACAGCCGCTGCCGAACCAGCGCTAGAACCACCGGCTGTCAGCCTCGAGTCCCACGGGTTGCGTGTCGTGGGAAAGAGCGGGTTGTGACCCACTGCACCATACCCGAATTCCGATGTGTTGGTCTTGCCGACGACGATGGCCCCAGCCGCCTTCATGCGCTCCACGACGATGTCGTCTTCGTCGGGCACGTTGTCGGCATAGAGTCGCGAGCCGAAGGTGGTCCGCAGGCCCCTAGTCGAGATGAGGTCCTTCACGGCCAGCGGAACGCCTGCCAGCGGGCCGACCGGGTCGCCCGCGGCGAGGCGGCGATCGACCTCCGCGGCATCGGCCAGGGCCTGCTCGGGGGCGAGAGTACAGAACGCCATCAGCCGACCGTCGAGCCGCCCGATCCGGCCGAGAGCGGCCTGCGTCGCCTCGACCGCCGAGAGCTCACGACTGCGGATGCGGGCACCGATCGTCACCGCGTCTTCGCTGGGTGTGTAGGTGTCAGCCACGCACCTGCTCCGGACGCAAGCCGCGGATGATGCCGGTGTCTTCGGCGCCCATCGGCTCGAAGTCTTCGAACATCTCCGCCCCGGCAATGGCCCGTGCACCTGCCCGCGCGACAGCCAGGTCCTGCGTGCCTGTCCCCGATCCGGCGGCCACAGCGCCAAGCACGAATCCGTCGACGCGGATCGGGATGCCGCCGATCAGATTGGTCCACTTGTTCTCCTGCGCCAGCGTCACCTGAAGTTCGACATCGGCATGGGCGCCCCCGGTCGGCTCGTTCGAGAGCGCGGCCGTGACTGCCTTGTTGCGCGTCGAAATGACCGAAAGCGCCTTGCTGCCATCCATCCGACCGAAAGCCAGCAGGTTGCCGCCTGTATCTACCACCGAGATGCACATCGGCTGCCCGATCCGCTCGGCTTCGGCGATGGCCGCGTTCAGCACGGCAAGGCCGCCAGCAAGGGTGAGGGTTTTTGCGTCTTTGAAGAGCGTAGTCACGTGAGTCTCCATTCAGGAACGAACGCGCGGGTCGAGCACCAGCGAGAAGAGGTCGACGACGAGATGGATGCCGAGCGACACCACGGCGGCCATGAGGATGAAGCCGAGCGAGGCGTTGATGTCGGCGTTGAGGACGGCCGACACCGCGTACTGGCCGGCGCCGCCCCAGGCGAACACCACCTCCACCAGCACCACCGACCCCACCAGGGTGCCGTAGAGCGAACTGATGACGGTAACGATGGCCGGCAGGGCGTTGCGCAGGGCGTGCAGAGAGACGCGGCCCGGGGTCAGCCCCTTGGCGTTGGCGAAGCGGATGAAATCGGTCTCGTTGAGGCGCTCGACCGTGGCGCGGGTCATGGTCAGCATCGGTACGATGTAGATGATGGCCAACGTCGCCACCGGCAGCAGCAACTGCGCGGCGGCGCCGCGAAATGCGTCCATGTTGCCGTCGAGCAGAGCATCGATGAGATAGGAGCCGGTAACGGCGGGCGGCGGAAACAGCGCGAAATCAAGCCGGCCGATGGGTGGGGGCACGACCTTGAACACACCGTAGAAGACGAAGATCAGGATCAGTGCCAGCCAGAAGTCCGGTAGCGCACCGGCGGTGACTGAATACCCATCGGCGAAGCGGGCGATATGGCTGTGCGGCCGCCGCCCCGCCGCAAGCCCGAGTGGCACGCCGACCGCAATGGAGATGAGGAGGGCGAGAGTCACCAATTCCAGCGTCGCCGGCAGACGTTGCGCCAGATCGACAAGAACCGGATTGGTCGTCTGCCATGAGCGACCGAGATCGCCTTGCACCAGGCGACCGAGATAGGCGACGAACTGGTTTGGGACGGGCTGATCCAGGCCCATCTCGGCGCGCAGCTTGTCGACGGCTTCCTGCGTCGCGAGCGGCCCCAGCATCATGGGAGCCGGATCGCCGGGGATGAGCTTCAGCAGAAAGAAGGCCACCAGCGCCACGCCGAACAGTTGCGGCACGAGGAAAGCCAGGCGGACTAGGAGGTAGCGCAGAATCCGCATCAGCGCGTGCCTCCGACGAAGGCTTTCCAGGCCTTGCGCGAAGGCCGCGACCGCTCACGTGGACTCGCAAAGGCGAGAATGGATGCGCCGATCCGGCCAAGGCCGAAGACGGTGAGGGCCAGCGCCAGTCCCGGGAAGACGGACGGCCACCACTGGCCGGTGACGACGCTCTGAAAGCCCATGGCGATCATCGAGCCCCATTCGGGCGTCGGCGCGCGTACGCCCGCGCCGATGAACGAGAGCCCTGAGGCAAGCAGCACCGCAACGCCCGTGTTGATGCTCATCTGGGCCAGCAAGGGGGCCATGGCGTTGGGGATGATGTGGCGGAAAACGATGTAGCCGTCGGACGCACCGGCGATGCTGGCGGCCTCGACATAGTTCTGGCCGCGAATAACCAGCGCCTCCGTCCGCATGAGCCGGAGGTAGAGCGGTACGTTCACCGTGCCGATGGCGATCACGATGGACACTACCCCCTGCCCCAATACGGCGACGAGGACGAGAGCCAGGGCGAATACGGGAAAGGCCTGGACGATGTCGGCGACCCGGACGAGGAACAGCGAGACTGGCCCTTTCAGCCTTCCAGCGCCCTCCCACAAGCCTGCATAGGCACCGATGATGGCGCCGAGCGCCGCGGCCCACAGTGTCGAAACCAGCGCAATGGTGAGGTCGACTCGCGGCGCGTGGAGGACACGACTGAGCACGTCGAGTCCAGCGGCATCGGTGCCCATCGGGTGGGCGAAACTCGGCGGCTGCAGATAGGCCGAGGCATCGGAATTGACCGGGGAGTGAAGGGGCAGCAGCGGGGCAACCAGCCCGATAGCCACCATGCCCAGCACGATGGCATAGCCGGCAAGAATGCTCGGGCGCTCGCGGACGAAGTCCGCAAACTCATGCACGAAGGCGGCGGGCCGGAGCCCGTCGCCTTTTCCGTTCGCGGTTGGGGTGCGGAGCTGCTGGTCCGCCTGGCCCATATCAGACACGCTTGTAGTCCTGGAAGTTGAGCCGGTTCGACGTGTAGTAGACGATGCCGCCGATATCCTTGCCATGGGCAAGGTGGAAACCCGGGTTTGCGATCAGCGCCCATGGCGCTTCGTCACCGAGAATTTTCTGGGCGGCATCGACGGCGGCCATGCGGTCCGCCTCGACCAGCGTCGACAGGGAATCCCCGATCAGCTTGTCGACTTCCGCGTTCTTGTAGTTCGAGAAATCGACGAACGAGCCGGAGAAGAAGTAGAGGTTGAGCGAGAAGCCGGAATCCGGCGTCCAGGGCGCATCGAGGTTGAAGATCATCGGCTCGGTACGCTTGGTCAGACTGTCGAAGAACGTACCGGCGGGCAGCTTCTTGAGCTCGACCTCGACCCCGATCTGTTTGAGCGCCGTCTGGTACATGATGGCGATCGGTTCTTCGATCGGGTTGCCCGCATTGTAGGCCAGCGTGGTCGAGAAGCCGTCCGGCATCCCCGCCTCCGCGAGCAGGGCCTTGGCCTTCTCGATGTCGTAGGCGTACTTGAAGTAGGCATCGGTCGCGCCCGGGTAGAAGCCTGGCATGACGGCCTCGAGCTTGTTGCCGTAGCCCTGCAGGATCGTCGCGACGATCTCGTCCTTGGGCAGCGCATGGTTGAGCGCGAGGCGCACCTTGGCGTTGTCGAGCGGCGCGAAGGCGGTGTTGAGTTCGATCCACAGCATCTGGCTGGCATCGATCGAGGTGACGGTGGCGTCGGCCGACCCGGCCAGGCTCTTCATCTCGGTCGGGGCAAGGTTCTGGGCGATATCGACCGCGCCGCCCTGCAGCAGCTGCAAGCGGGTCGCCGAGGCCGGCACCTCGCGGAAGATGACCGTCTCGAAGAAAGGTTTCTCACCCCAGTAGTCCGGTCGCGCAGTGGCGACGAGCTGCTGGCCTCGGGTCACCTCCTTGAGCGCGTAAGGCCCGAAGCCGGCGACGTTGGTATCGAGGAAGGTGCGGGCCCACGGATCGTCGGCCGTCGCCATTTCCTTGCACTTGGTCGAGTCGAAGATCGGGTTGGCAAGATGGCCGCAGACGATCATCAGGATCGGATTGGGCTTGTCGAGGGTGAAGGACACAACGTACTTGCTCTCGACCTTCACAGCGTCCTTGCCGGGCAGCCCCATTACCCCGGTCATGAATGCGCCCGCGCCCTTGACCTCGAACTTGCGATCGAAGGTGTACTTCACATCCTCGGCGGTGAGCTCGTTGCCCCAGTTCGACAGGACGCCTTCGCGCAGCTTGAATTTCACCGACGTGCCGTCCGAAGCGAACTCCCAGCTCTCCGCCAGGAAGCCCTTGAGGTTGTAGCCGCCCGGCAGCGAAGCATCGGGCGTCAGGTCTTCTCGCATCACCCCATCCACCTTGGGATCGGGCACGGTGTTGAACCCGATCAGGTAGTCGTAGAAGGCGGCGACCGTGTCGATGGTGCCCAACGACAGAGAGTTCTCGACGTCGAGGCTGAGCGGCGTTGCCGGTGCCGCGATGACGAGCGTCTTGGTCCGGTCCTGGGCGAAGCTCGGGCCGACAAGGCCGGGTGCGAAGGCAAGAGCACCGGCGGCGGCGCCAAGGCGGAGTACCGAACGACGGGAGAGCGGCGAGGCGCCCGAAAGGATCTGCTGCATGATGCGTCCCTGATTGAGCAGCCGACCGGACATCGATCAGCGCACTTCCCTCTCAATCAAGTTCCATGCCAATCGCTTTTAGCGACGTCGCACGGCGCCCTTCCACCACCCTACTGCATTGAGTGAGCTGGATTTTCGGCCTTTCATGCGCACGAGGAGGACTAGACGTGACTAAAAATCATGTTTGTGCACTCTGCATCACATTGAGGCAAGCGCTGAGAGCGGTGATCATTTTAGAGGCAACCGCGATCGCCGAGCTCCATAGGTCCAGCTTCCGCGTCAGCTGCTGGAAGCGATCCGCAGTGGCTCAGTCCGAGTGGCGCCGCATCCCTCGCGACATCTGGCCATGGTAGTCGGGACTAACGAACGTGCAACGTCACCCGGTCGCCGGCAAACCGCGCCAGCCCGAACTTGATTGGCGTGCCGGCAGCATCGACGTCGACGGTTCGACAGACGATCACGGGCACGGTTGGCAATTGCTTGAGATGCGTAGTTTCCTCTGCCGTCGGCAGGCGGGTCGCGATGTCCGTCGAGTGACGGCTGAAATCTGATACGCCGCAGCGCTCGAACGCGGCCGTCATGGAATTGTGCGCCGTACGGTAGTGGTTGGCAAAGCCCGCGAACCGCGACGATGGCAGATAGGTTCGCACGATGCTGAAAGGGACACCGTCGCTTTCGTTGAGCGTGTCGAGGACATCCACCCGGTCGCCGACCTCGATCTGCAGTTCGCGGGCGATCTCGGCATTCGCAGGCATTTCGAAATCGCCCAGCAATCTGCCGCTGAACCCCCGATGCTGGCGAATGATGTTCTCCTCGACGCGCGTCCGCGCTCCCACTTCATAGTGGATCAGCGTGTCCTGCACGAAGCTGCCGCGGCCCTGCTCGATGCGGATTGCGCCACGTTGCGCCAACGCCGCCATGGCGCGGCGCACTGTGTGACGGTTGACGGAGAACCGCTTGGCCAGCTCGAGTTCGTTGGGCAGTTGGCTACCTGGCGCGTAGATCGACGCCCCGATCTCCGACAGCATGGTCCTTTCGATCTGCTGCCACAGTGGCCCCCTCGCCTCTCCCTCGATCATATGCATCGTCATCCCGTCGTGAATCTCGGCTGAGCATAACCCCGAAACGAGGGCTTGCAACAACATGATCTATACGTCTATACGTCTAGACTAATGAGTGGATCGAACAGGTCCCCGGAGGAAAAATGAACGACAAGGCCGGCATCGAGGAGTTCCCGTCCGACGCGTATCGCGAGACGGTGCTGCGCCCGGCTTTCCTCGGGGCGAAATCCCATCTGCAGTACATCCGCCGCATCGACCGCGCCCATCTGGTGATGCTCGCAGAGCAGGCCATCCTTCCCTCCGCCGACGCTGCCACGATCCTCGCTGCGCTGCCCCAGATCGATGCGGAACTCGACCTCGACGCCATGAAGGACGCAGGACGCTTCGAGGACCTGTTCTTCCTGCTCGAGGATCGCTTGATCGCCAGGCTTGGGCCCGAACTGGGGGGCAGCCTGCATGTCGCTCGTAGCCGCAACGATCTCGAAGCCACGACCTTCAAGATGGCGCTCAAGACCCGTCTGCGTGCCGCAATGGGTCAGCTCTGCGACTTGCTCGCGGCCCTGCTCGGGGTAGCCCGGCGCGAACAGTCGACGGTCATCGTTGCCTACACCCACGGCCAGCCGGCCCAGCCGACGACAATGGGGCACTATCTCGGCGCGATCATTGAGTCGCTGCTGCGCCAGCACGAACGCCTGAGCGACGCCTACCGTACGGTTGACCTCTGCCCGCTCGGCGCCGCGGCCATCACCACCACCGGCTTCCCGATCGACCGGCACCGGACCGCGTCGCTGCTCGGGTTCGCCGCCCCACAGGAGAATTCCTACGGCTGCATCGCCTCGGTCGATTATCTGACCGCCACCTATTCCGCGCTGAAGCTGGCGCTACTGGACATCGGGCGACTCTGCCAGGACCTGGCATTCTGGTGCGGTTTCGAAGTGAACCAGTTGCGCGCGTCCAATGGCTTCGTGCAGGTCTCCTCGATCATGCCGCAGAAGCGCAACCCGCTGGCCATCGAGCATGCCCGTACCATGGCGTCGATCGGAGCCGGACAGTGTGAAACCGTCATCGGGACGGTGCACAACACACCGCTGGCCGACATGGTCGACGCCGAGTCGCCCACGCAGCAGGCAGGCTACGGCGCCTTCGACAGCTTCGCGAGGACGACGAGGCTGCTCGCGGCGCTGGTCAGTGGACTGACCATCAATCGCGACAGCGTCGAGCGGAACATCGCCGCATCGTTCATCACGATGACCGAACTCGCCGACTCTCTGGCGCGGCTCGAGGGGATTTCGTTCCGCACCGCCCATCACGTCACCTCGCACCTCGTACGGGCTATGAGCGCGAGTGACCTGCGCATGTCCGACCTCAACGAGGCCCTGCTCGGCAGCTCGTTTGAGAGTGTGGTGGGGCGCCCACCGCGCCTTCGTGGAGAAGAGCTGCGCCGGCTGATCGAGGCGGAGCATTTCGTCTCGGTGCGGCAGGCCTTTGGTGGACCAGGCGCGGCGGCACTCGAGGCCAGCCTTGGTCGCTACGAAGATCAGCTGGATGCCTACATCGCCGGCAACCAGGTGCTTGCCCAGGCGGAGGCGCAATCGACCGAACAACTCTACAACGCGGTGCGCGAGATCTGCGAACGATGAGCGCCGAACAACTCACCCGCCACCAGGCCATCGACAAGCGAGAGGTGCGCTCGCTCTCCCGGTTGAGGGGAGTCGCTCTGCGCGCCTGGCCCTACTACGTCATGATGGCGCCGGCCCTGATCTACTTCGCTGTATTCCACTACTGGCCCATCTGGGAGGCACGGATTGCGTTCGAGCAGGTCCGGATCATCCCGCCCAACATCTGGGTCGGCCTCAAGCATTTCGAGACATTGCTCTCCTCGTCGGTGTTCTGGCAGGTGTTCGCCAACACGCTGATCATTTCGGGGATGAAGCTGGTTTTCGTCTTTCCGGTGCCGATCTTCGTGGCGCTGCTGCTGAACGAGGTCCGCAGCGGCACTTTGCGCAAGACCATCCAGTCCGCCATCTACCTGCCGCACTTCCTCAGCTGGGTGGTCATTTCGGGGATCACGATTGCCGCGCTTTCCCCGCAAGGCGGCGTGGTCAACGCTGTCGCGGGCATGTTCGGCATAGCGCCGCGCTCCTACATGACCGACCTCGGCGCCATCCGCTGGGTGCTGGTGTTTTCCGAAATCTGGCGTTCGGCCGGCTGGGACAGCCTGCTCTACCTGGTCGCCATCATCGGTATCGACCAGCAGCTCTACGACTCCGCCGAAGTCGACGGCGCCAACCGCTGGCAGAAGATCTGGTACGTGACCATTCCGGGCATGGTGCCGACCATCGTCACCCTGTTCACGCTGAATGCTGGGATGTTCCTCAGTGCCGACCTGAACCAGGTCATCAACCTGCAGAACGACGCCGTTCGCAGTCAGATCGATATCATCGACACCTACGTCTATCGCATGGGCCTGCAGACCGGCGAGTACTCACTGGCGACCGCAGCCGGCCTTTTCAAGGGCGTCCTGGGCATGGGCCTGATCCTGCTCGCCCATACGTTCGCCAAGCGCCTGACCGGAAAGGGCATCTGGTGATGAGCGGTACAAGACCCGGAAAATCGGCGTTCGAGCGCGCCGAGTCGGCGATCATCCTCTCGACCCTCATCCTGCTCGCAGTGGTGTGCCTGCAGCCCATCGTCCACCTCGCCGCCCTGTCAGTGTCCGACCCGGCGAACGTGCCGTTCATGACGGGCATCGAGATCTGGCCACAGGGCTTCGATCTCGACATCTGGACCTTCCTGCTCACTCACCCATCCGTCGGCCGTGGAATCCTGAATTCCGTCGGCATCACCGTCGTGGGCACACTGATCAACGTGGTCGGCACGGCCCTTATGGCATGGGCCCTGTCGCGTCACTGGCTGCCCGGCCGCCGGATCATCTTCCTGTTCGTGCTCGCCACGATCGTGTTCGAAGCCGGGCTCATCCCCGACTACTTCGTCAACAAGAAGCTCGGCCTGCTCGACACCTACTGGTCGGTGATCTTCTTCGGCGCCGTAAACGCCTGGTACCTCATCATCCTCATCCGCTTCTTCCAGGAGATCCCGGAAGAACTGGTCGAGGCGGCGCAGCTCGATGGCGCGGGTGCATTCCGAATCTTCTGGAGCGTGGTTCTCCCGCTGGCCCTGCCCGCGCTTGCCACCATCTCGCTGTTCTACCTGGTGTTCCACTGGAACGAGTTCTTTCGCTCGATGATCTACCTGAGCGACCCGGACAAGCGGCCGCTGCAGGTCGTGCTGCGCCAGCTCGTGATGGGCGGAAAGTTCGGCATGGTCGGGGGCGAGGCCATGAACAGCTACACCGGCGACGGTCAGATCAACGTACGCCAACTGAACGCCGGCATGATCATCCTCACGATCCTGCCGATCCTCGCGATCTACCCGCTCATTCTCAAATTCTTCACCAAGGGCACTCTCTCGGGCGCGCTCAAGGGCTGATGTCAGACTGAAATAACAAGGAGGAGACAATGAAACAAAACCGACTGACCACCATTCGGCGCGGCCTGCTGGCGGCGACAGCATTCACCTTCGCAGGCCTGCTCGCAACTGCGGTCATGGCCGATCCGGTGCCGATCCGCATTGTCAGCAAGGACCTCTCGAACACCAACTCTCAGGACGTCGCGCATATCGAGAGAATCGAGAAGGCCCTCGCCGAACGCGGCACCGAGGTTGATATCGAGATCGTCGAGGTCGCATCCACCGGATATCCGGAGGTGCTCACAGCGATGCTGCTCTCGGGCAATATCCCGGACATCATCTACTTCCAGGGCGGCGACGCCAAGATGGCGGAGCAAGGCATCCTGGAGGACCTGACGCCCTACATCGAGAACTCGAAATACCTGAAGGCCGGGATGTGGCCGCACAACGTGGAGCGGATGAAGAACTATCCGTACCTGCTCTACGTGCAGCCGATCATCAACTGGCAGCCGGTGATCCGCAGGTCGTGGCTGGAGAAGGCAGGGCTCGGCGTGCCCGAGACGCTGGACGACTATGTCGCGCTGTTCAAGGCCATTCGCGACAGCGATTTCGACGGCAACGGCGTCAAGGACACCTACGCCATGACGTCGGCGGACAACACCACGGACCTCGACGCGATCTTCAACCCCGCCTTCGGCATCAACGCCACGTGGATTCCGAATGAAGCCGGCGAGTTCATCCACTCACGCGTTTCCACCCAGGAGCGAGACAAGCTCGCCTTCTACGCCATGCTGGGCGCCGAGGGGCTCTATGATCCCGAGTACGTCTCCACCAAGTGGGACGTGAAGGAGGACAAGTTCTACACTGGTCGAGCCGGCATCATCTTCAGCTTCCAGGCCGGCGTGTACGACATCTACCAGGCCAAGCTGCGTGAACTGGAGCCCGATGCCGAGCTGGTCCTGCTGCCGCCGCCCGTTGGTCCGGGGGGACAAGGCCTCGCTGCGCTTGATGTTTCCAAGGAGAGCCGCGGCTTCGCCATCAGCGTCACATCGGAGCACAAGGACGTCGCCTTCGAGGTGCTCGACTTCATGGCCGGACCGGAAGGCCAGATCATGGACCAGATGGGCTTCGAAGGCGAAGAATACACCCTGTCGGGTGACACCTACACGCTCACTGAGAAGAGCGACGACTGGTATACGCGCTTCTGGAGCACTGCCAACTGGGTCTCGCCGGTGGCGCGCGGCTCGCAGGCCGGCCTGGATTCGATCGCTCAGTTGCAGAAGTACTTCAAGGCCGACAACGCCTTCGTGTGGCCACCGGAATACTCGGCCGACCTCGATGCAACTGAGAACGTCTACCGTTCCTGGGTCTACAAGTTCATCAGCGGTCAGGCCGGCATGGACCAGTGGGATGCCTATGTCGCAGAGTGGAATGCCGCTGGTGGCGCCCGGCTGACCGAATACGCGCGCTCCGTGCTGACCAACTGAGTTCACTCCCGACGGCCGGGGCGATTACGGGGCCCCGC
>JAEYYP010000111.1 GCA_023428425.1 Pseudomonadota bacterium | reverse complement strand
AAGCGTTTCGACCTCGCGCGGCGTGAGCGGCGCGGTGGGCTCGTCCATGATGATGAGGCGGCTGTTGGAGGCGAGCGCCCGGGCGATCTCGACCATCTGCTGGTCGGCGATGGAGAGGCCGCGCATGGGACGGGTGACGTCGATGCGGACGCCGAGCAGGTCCATCAGGCGATTGGCTTCGCGCGTCATCTCAGCCCACGGCACGCGGCTGAACCAGCCATCCTCGGCGGCGCCGATGACGAGGTTTTCGGCGACCGAAAGGTCCGGGAAGGAGATCGGCTCCTGGTGGATCAGCGTGATGCCGAGCTTCTGTGCCACCACCGGGTTGGTCACCTCGACCTGCGCGCCGTTGAGCGCGATGGTGCCGCGCGTCGGCCGGTGCACGCCGGCGAGGATCTTGGCGAAGGTCGATTTTCCGGCGCCGTTCTCGCCCAGCAGCGCGTGAATCTCGCCCGGCATCAGGTCGAGGTCGACATCGCGCAACACATCGACCGTGGCGAAGGTCTTGCCGATGCCACGGGCCGAGATCAGCGGTGCGAGCGTCGACGTTTCGGTCATGCCGGTACCGGTGCCTCCGGATGGATGAGGCCCTGCGCCTTGAGGTCGGACCAGAAGGAAACGGGAATTTCCGCCGCGAGCGAGGCGACGTTCTGCACCACTTCCTCGGGCCGGGCGCCCCCGGGGATCACCGAGGCTACGGCAGGGTGCGCCAGCAGGAACTGCAGCGCCGCGGCGGGCAGCAACACGCCATGCGCGGCGCACACCGCCTCGATGCCGCGCACCTTTGCCTGCACTTCGGGCGAGGCCTTGGCGTAGCCGTAGTTGGCCGCGCCCGATGATCCCGTCACGAGAATGCCCGAAGCAAACGGCGCACCGATGATCACCGACACCCCACGCCTGAGGCACTCGGCCATGCCGGTGGTCAGGCTCTGCTGGTCGAGCAGCGTGTAGGGCATCGCCACGAGGCAGAAATCGAGGTCCACCTGCGTCGCGGTCTTTTCGAGCGCCACGTTGGTGTTGATGCCCATGCCGAAGGCCTTGATGTCGCCCGAGCGCTTCAGCTCCTCGAGCGCCTTCATGCCGGTCGAAACCAGCGCCTTCTCGTGCGCCAGCTGCAATTCGGCGCCGTGGTAGGCGACGTCGAGGTCGTGGATGACGAGCGCGTCGACCGTGTCGAGTGCCAGCCGCTGCAGCGCCCCCTCGTACGAGCGCATGATGCCGTCATACGAATAGTCGAACCGAACCTCGAAGTTCAGCCCACCCGCCCACGGCCCGCGGTCGAACGTCTTCGGATCGGCTGGCCTGTGCAGCGTCCGCCCGACCTTGGTGGTGATCTGGAACGCGTCGCGCGGCCGTGTGCGCAGGAAACCGCCGAGCCGGTGCTCGCTGAGCCCGCGGCCATACCAGGGCGCCGTGTCGTAGTAGCGCACGCCGGCATCCCACGCCGCGTTCAGCGTCGCCTGCGATGTAGCTTCGTCGACCTTGCCGTAGAGCTCGCCCAGATGCGCGGCGCCGAAGCCGAAGACCGGCAGGTCCAGCGTGGTTTTCCCCACCTTGCGGCGCGTGGCGACCGATAGCGGCATCGCGAAATCCTCCCAAAGGCGACCTGGCGGGGTAGGCCCCGCTCCGTCCTTTCGTGCAACTTGTCAGACAAAAATTTGTTTGACAAGTCCTGAACGTCCGCCCATTCCTGATGTCCGATGGCCGCCGGAAGAGCGGCGAGAAGGGGAGGAGCGGTGATGCCCGCGGGCGTCTGTTACCGCCACGGTTCACATGTTTCGCGGCCACCTGTCGGCGGCCCGGCGGAGCCATGCGCATGACCAGGACCGCGACCCTCGTGCCCCCTCAGGACAACGGTCTCGCCGGCTACACGCTCGAGCGCCGCCCCATCGCCGAGCAGGTCGCGACCCGCATCATGGGCATGATCAAGTCGGGCAATCTCAAGTCCGGCGATCGCCTGCCCACCGAAGCGCAGATGACCATCGCCTTCGGCATCTCCCGGCCGCCGCTGCGCGAGGCCCTGAAGGCGCTGACCCTGATGGGCGTCCTCGCCAGCCGCCAGGGCGGTCGCTACACCGTCACCGACCTGTCGCCGAGCCGCCTCGTCGCCCCCTTCAACACCATGCTGAGCGTCGCCGACTACGACGTGCACCAGCAGTTCGAGACGCGTTCCGTGGTCGATCTCGAACTGGTGCGCCTCGCCGCGCAGCGCGGCACGCGCGAGCAGCTCGCGCGCATCCACAAGCTCGCCGTCGACGGCCGCGCCTTCCACGACGACCCGGTCGCTTTCCGGCTCATCGACATCGAGTTCCACCAGGCCATCAACGACGCCGCCGGCAACCCGCTGCTCTCCTCTCTCGCCCAGGTGCTCTACGACCTCGGCCTCGATGTCCGCCGCATGGCTTCCGAAATGCCCGGCGTCATCGAGAAGAGCGTCGGCCAGCACATCGTCATCGCCGATGCCCTGCTCGCGGGCGACGGCGACACCGCCGCCGCCGGCTACCGCAGCCACCTCGAGCACGTCCGCGACACCACCATCCAGTCGGTCGCCAACGCCAGGAAATCGCCCGAATGAGCTCCGCCTTCCGCATCCGCGACCTGCGCGTCTACAACATCAAGCCGTCCGAGAAGGCCGGCACCTATTTCAAGCCCGGCGCGGCGAAGCACTGGCTGGTCGATACCCTCATCTCCAACCCGATGTCAGGCTACGAGCAGTATCGCGAGAAGCGCTCGAGCTGGGGCATCGGCGTGCTCGGTGCCATCGTCGTCGAACTCGAGACCGAGGACGGCACGGTCGGCGTCGCCACCGGCTCGGGCGGCGCTCCCGCGGCGTGGCTCATCCACCACCATTTCCGCCGCTTCATCGTCGGGCAGGATGCGCGCAACATCAACATGATCTGGGACCAGCTCTACCGCTCGTCCCTGCCCTATGGCCGCAAGGGCCTGCCGATCATGGCGATCTCCGCCGTCGACCTCGCGCTCTGGGACCTCGTCGGCAAGGTCCGCGGCGAGCCCGTCTACAACCTCATCGGCGGCAAGGTCCGCGACGAGATCACCTTCTACTGCACCACGCCCGAACCCGTCTCGATCAAGGCCCTCGGCTTCTGGGGCGCCAAGGTGCCGCTCCCCCACAGCCACTTCGAGGGCGAGGAAGGCCTGCGCAAGAACTTCGAGTTCCTGAAGCGCCACCGCGACAGCGTCGGTCCCGACTACCCGCTGATGGTCGATTGCTACATGTCGCTCACCGCCGACTACGCCATCCGCCTCGCCGAACTCTGCAAGCCGCTGAACATCCACTGGTGGGAGGAGGTGCTGTCCCCCGAGGATGTCGAAGGCTTCCGCCTCATCAAGGCCGCACACCCCACCCTAAAGTGGACCACCGGCGAGCACGAATACACCCGCTACGGCTTCCGCCGCCTGCTCGAGGAGCGGCTGCTCGATATCGTCCAGCCCGACGTCATGTGGGTCGGCGGCCTCACCGAAACCCTGCGCATCGCCGCCCACGCCTCGGCCTACGATACGGTGGTCGTGCCGCACGGCTCCGGCCCATATTCCTACCAGTTCATCGCCAGCCAGACCGGCCCCGCCTTCTGCGAATACGTGGCGGCGAGCCCCGACGGCAAGTCGATCATGCCCGTCTTCGGCGACCTGTTCGAAGGCGAAGCCATGCCCCAGAACGGCAAACTCCGCATCTCCGACGCCCCCGGCTTCGGCATGACTCTCGCCGCCCGCGACCAGCTGGAACTCGTGGAGTAGGCTGTTCGCACTCGGAGCGCCGCAGTTGCCCAATGAAACACTGACGTGTCATCCCGGCCGAAGAGCCGGGACCCACCACAAAGTCAGCACAGGCGTCGAGGTGGATCCCGGGTCAAGCCCGGGATGACACGTCAGTGTCGTGTGGTGGGCCTTCGAATGAGGCCCGCTACAGCGTCCCCGCCAGATACGCCTCCAGCGTCGCCGCCGTCCCCCGCGCCCACAGCGAGGTCAGCGCCCCGGTGAAGGCCGCGACATACGCCGGATTACTTGCCAGCGTCCCGAAGATATCTGACATCGTCAACCATTGCGCAGGATCGTCTTTCGCCGCCTTCGCCAGCCCCGTCAGCCGGTCCCAGCTCGGGTCGTTCGGTGGGATCACCTTGCCGCTGTCGCTCTCGCCGTAGCAGTAGCGGGCCCACAGCGCCGAAACGAGCGCCAGCCCGGTGACCCCCTGCCCCGCCGCCAACCGGTCCGCTGCCGACGGCAGGATGAACTTCGGCTGCCGGTTCGATCCGTCGAGGCAGAGCCGCTGGATCGTGTCGCCGATCTTGGGGTTACTGAACCGCCGCTCGATCAGCGCGTAGTATTCCCCGAGGTCCGTGTCCGGAACCGGCGGCACCACGGGGATGATCTCCTCGCGCTCCACCTTTTCGAGGAACGCCCGCACGAGGGGGTGCTCCATAGCCTCGTGCACGAAGTGGATGTCGAGCAGCCCCGCCGGATAAGCGATCGTCGCATGCCCGCCATTCAAGATGCGGATCTTCATGTGCTCGAACGGCGCCACGTCGGGCACGAACTGCACCCCGACCTTTTCGAGCGCCGGCCGCCCGGCCGGGAAATTATCCTCCAGCACCCACTGCTTGAACTCTTCGCAGAACACCGGCCAGGCATCGACAATGCCGAACTGCTCGGTCAGTGCATCACGCTCGCGCTGGCCGGTCGCCGGCGTGATCCGGTCGACCATGCCGTTCGGGAAGGCCACCGCCTCGCGCACCCAGGCCGCGAGCGCCGGATTGATCAGCTCGGCGAGCCCCGCCACCGCGTTCTCCGTCACGTGCCCATTGCCGGGAATGTTGTCGCAGCTCATCACCGTGAATGGCTGCAGCCCGCGTTCCCTGCGCAACTGCAACCCGAGCAGGATCAGCCCGAACACCGTCTTCGGCGCCTTCGGGTTCACGCTGTCCGCCACGATGTCGGGGTGGCTCGCATCGAAGCTCTGCGAGGCCGGGTCGATGTAGTAGCCGCCCTCGGTCACCGTCAGCGACACGATGCGCACCTGCGGGTCCGCCAGCGCTTCCGCGATCGCCGCCACGTCCCCCACCGGCAGGAAGTCGATCATTGCGCCGGTCACCCGTGCCGATGTTCCGCCTGCCTCCTGCTCCACCACGGTGGTCAGGCAGTCCTGCCCCAGCAGCTTCTTCCGCATGTCGGCATCGTTGGCCCGCACTCCGGCGCCGACCAGCGCCCAGTCATGGTCGAGCCCCAGGTTGAACAGGTCGTCGAGATACACCGCCTGGTGCGCCCGATGGAAGTTGCCCACCCCGAAATGCACGATCCCGGGCGTGAGCGATCCGCGCCGGTAGTGCGGCACGCTGGCCTTCGTGGCGATCTCCGGCAGGTCGTCGGCGCAGAGTTCAATCGGCATGGCAGTCGTCCTCGATAGTCGGCAGAACCGGAAGCCTCAGCGCAGCGCCAGCCCGGCGCGGTCGAAGCGGTAGATGCGGCTGGGGTCGGGCGTCAGCCACACCTCGTCGCCGGGGTTGTAGTTGTTCTCGCCCTCGGTCCGCACCGTCTGCAGGCCGGCCCCCTCCACATGCACGTGAAGGAACGTGTCGGAGCCGAGGTGCTCGGCCACGCCGACGCGCCCCTTCCAGTCCCCCGCCTCGCGCGAGATGCGGATGTGCTCGGGGCGCATGCCGATGGAGTCCGCCTGGTACTTGGCCGCCGCCGCACCGTCCATGAAGTTCATCTTCGGCGAGCCGATGAATCCCGCGACGAACTTGTTGGCCGGCTTGTTGTAGAGTTCGAGCGGCGAGCCGAACTGTTCCACCCGCCCGGCATTCAGCACCACGATGCGGTCCGCCATGGTCATCGCTTCCACCTGGTCGTGCGTCACGTAGACCATGGTGGTCTTGAGCTGCTGGTGCAGCTCGGTGATTTCGATGCGCATGTTGACGCGCAACGCCGCGTCGAGGTTGGAGAGCGGCTCGTCGAACAGGAACGCCTTGGGCTGCCGCACGATGGCACGCCCGATGGCGACGCGCTGCCGCTGCCCGCCCGACAGCGCCCGCGGCTTGCGGTCGAGGTAGTCGGTCAGGTTCAGCACCCGCGCCGCGTCGTTCACCTTCTGCTCGGCCACGGCCTTGTCGACATTGGCCATCTTGAGCGGGAAGGCGATGTTCTGGCGCACCGTCATGTGCGGGTAGAGCGCGTAGCTCTGGAACACCATAGCAAGCCCGCGATGCGCCGGCCCCTTGTCGGTGACGTCCACGCCGTCGAGCTTGATGTGCCCGCTGGTCGTGTCCTCGAGGCCGGCTATCAGTCGGAGGAGAGTCGACTTGCCGCACCCCGAGGGCCCGACGAAGACGACGAACTCGCCGTCCTTGATATCGAGTGAGACATCGGGGATGACCTGATGGCCGCCGAACGTCTTGTTGACGTGTTCGAGTGTGATCGAGCCCATCGTTCAAATCCCCTATTTGACGGCGCCGAAGGTGAGGCCGCGCACCAGCTGCTTCTGGCTGAACCAGCCCAGCAGCAGGATCGGCAGGATCGCCAGCACCGATGCGGCACTCAGCTTGGCGAGAAACTGGCCTTGCGGCGAAGAGAACGACGCGATGAACGCCGTCAGCGGCGCCGCGTTGGTGGTCGAGAGCCGCAGCGTCCAGAACGCCTCGTTCCAGGCGAGGATGACGTTGAGCAGCAGCGTCGAGGCGATCCCCGGCACGGCCATCGGCAGCAGCACGTAGAGCAGTTCCTTGGGCAGCGTCGCACCGTCCATGCGCGCCGCCTCGAGAATGTCGACCGGGATTTCCTTGAAGTACGTGTAGAGCATCCACACCACGATCGGCAGGTTCACCAGCGTCAGGATGATGGTGAGCCCGTGCAGCGTGTCGAGGAGGCGCGTGTTGAGGAAGATCAGGTACATCGGCACCAGCACACCGGCCGCCGGCATCATCTTGGTCGAGAGCATCCACATCAGCACGTCGCGCGTCCGCGGCGTCGGCGTGAACGCCATCGCCCAGGCCGCCGGCACCGCGATCAGCAGCGCCAGCAGCGTCGAGCCGATCGAGATGATCACCGAGTTGAAGAACGGCCGGAAGTAGTCCTGCTGGTCGAGCACCAGCGCATAGCTCTCGAAGGTGAACGACGGGATCATCGAGAACCCTGCCGCCGCCTCGCCCTCGGTCTTCAGGCTGGTGATGATGGTGTAGAGGATCGGGAAGAACATGATCAGTGCCACCAGCCAGACCAGCACGGTCATGGTGATCTTGCGGCGCGTCGAAACAGCCCGTGCCATCAGAGTTCTCCCTCGATCTGTGCGGTGGGGAACACCCCCCTCCTAGCTCCGCTAGGGCTGCGCCCAAGCTCCACTACCTCCCCCACAAGGGGGGCGGTGGGGTGTCTCACTCCGAGCGAGCAGCGCGCTCCCACCGCCCCCCTTGTGGGGGAGGTAGCGGAGCTTGGCGCCTTGGCGCCTAGCGAAGCTAGGAGGGGGGTATGCAGCGACGCAGCGACAGCAAACTCACGCATCGAGGTTCCTCCCCACCGCCCGCATCAGGAAGATCGCCACGATGTTGGCGAGCACCACGGCCACGAGGCCACCCGCCGCGCCGGCACCGATATTCCCGCCCAGAACGCCCACGTTGTAGATGAGGAAGGGCAGGTTGGTGCTGGCGAAGCCAGGTCCGCCACCCGTCGTGATCTGGATTTCGGCATAGACGCCGAGCAGGTAGATCGTCTGGATCAGGATCACCACGGTGATCGCCCGGGCAAGGTGCGGCAGGATGATGTACCAGAAGCGCCGGAACACGTTGGCGCCGTCCATCTCGGCCGCCTCCTTCTGTTCCTCGCTCAGCGCCTGCATGGCGGTCAGCAGGATCAGGGTAGCGAAGGGCAGCCATTGCCAGGCGACGATCAGGATGATCG
>JAEYYP010000077.1 GCA_023428425.1 Pseudomonadota bacterium | reverse complement strand
GCCTTCGCCCATCACGAAGCCGTCGCGATCCTTGTCATAGGGCCGCGAGCCCTTTTCGGGGGCATCGTTGAAGCTGGTCGAGAGTGCGCGGGTTGCGGAGAAGCCCGCGAGTGCGATGCGGTTGACGCAGGATTCCGCGCCGCCCGCCACCATCACGTCGGCGTCGCCCATCGCGATCAGCCGCCAGCTGTCGCCGATCGCGTGCGCACCGGTCGAGCAGGCCGTCACCACCGAGTGGTTCGGACCCTTGAGGCCATGCTTGATCGAGACGTAGCCGGAGGCGAGGTTGATCCGCCGGCCGGGAATGAAGAACGGACTGACGCGACGCGGGCCCTTCTCGTGCAGAATGACCGACGTCTCGTAGATGCCGCCCAGACCGCCGATGCCGGAGCCGATGAGGGTACCGATCCTCACCCGCTCTTCTTCGGTCTTTGGCGCCACGCCGGCGTCGTCGATGGCCTGCTTGGCTGCCGCCATGGCGTAGACGATGAACGGATCAACCTTGCGCTGATCCTTCACGTCCATCCACTCATCGGCATTGAATTTTCCCTCGGCGTAGTCGCCGAGGGGCACGCGATGCGCGATCTGGCAGGCCAGGTCGTCGACCTGGAAGTCTTCGATGCGCTGGGCACCGCTCTTGGAAGCAAGGATGTTGGACCAGGTGGCTTCCACCCCGCAGCCCAAAGGGCTGACGATCCCCATCCCGGTGACGACGACGCGGCGCAGTTCCATCGAAAGCCTGCCGTTCAGCCGGCGTTAGCCGACGGCCTTGGTCAGGTAGGCGACGGCGTCGCCGAAGGTCTGGATCGATTCCGCGGCGTCATCCGGGATCTCGACGTTGAACTCTTCTTCGAAAGCCATCACGAGTTCGACCTGGTCGAGCGAGTCGGCGCCCAGATCATCGATGAAGCTGGCCTTATCGACGACCTTCTCCGCATCGACATTGAGGTGTTCGACCACGATCTTGCGGACGCGATCAGCGATATCGCTCATATCTGACTTCCCTTGTTACCAGACTGGTTCGTTTACTACTCGGCCCGCGAGGTGCTGGACCCTGCCGCCGTTCGCGGCCGACTGTAGGCCAGGGCTCCAAGCTCTCGCAAGGGGTGGTTCCTGCCCGAAATCAGCGCGGGGCGTAACATACTTCCCTGGCCTTTGCCATATTCCGTCAAGCCCGGAAATCCCGGCTCCACGGCATTTTTCAGAGCATCAGCATCCCGCCATTGACGTTCAGGGTGTGCCCGGTGACGTATCCGGCCTCGTTGGAGGCGAGGAAGACCACCGCCGCGGCAACCTCGTCGGCATTGCCGAGGCGGCCCGCCGGCACCTTCACCAGAATGCTGTCACGCTGCTTATCGTTCAATTCGTCGGTCATCGCCGAACCGATGAAGCCCGGCGCCACGGTGTTCACCGTGATGTTTCGCGAGGCAACTTCGTAGGCGAGTGCCTTGCTCATGCCGATGAGGCCGGCCTTGGAGGCCGCGTAGTTGCCCTGTCCCGGGTTGCCGACGACGCCGACCACCGAGGTGATGCCGATGATGCGGCCGAAGCGCTGCTTCATCATGCCGCGCAGCACGGCGCGGGTGAGGTGGAAGGCAGAGGTGAGGTTCACCGCCAGCACCTCGTCCCACTCCTCGTCCTTCATGCGCATGAAGAGGTTGTCGCGGGTGACGCCGGCATTGTTGACGAGAATGTCGATACCGCCCAGCGCCGCCTCGGCCGAAGGCACCAGCTTGTCGACCGCATCGAGGTCCGAGAGGTTCGTCGGGATGATCGGGTGATCCCCGCCGCCCAATGCCGCTTTCGTCTCCTCGAGCGCGCCGACGCGGGTGCCGCTCAGCGCGACCTTCGCGCCGTGCGCCGCGAGCGCCTTGGCAATCTCGCGGCCGATGCCTCCCGAGGCGCCGGTAACGAGGGCACGTTTGCCAGTGAGATCAAACATTTGGCGGCACCTTTCTGAGAGTCTGATTCAGTTGAGCGACGCGAGGAACGCGTCCACATCAGCGGGCGTCCCCACCGACACGGCTGCAGTCTCCGGCGCGATGCGCTTGGCAAGGCCAGCGAGCACCTTGCCCGAGCCGAGCTCGACCAGCTGGCTCACGCCGCCATCCTTGACCAGCCAGTTCACGCACTCGGTCCAGCGCACCATGCCGGTGACCTGCTCGACGAGGCGCTTCTTGATCTCTTCGGGGTCGGCAATGGGCTTCGCGAGCACATTGGCCACCACCGGCACCACCGGCGCCTTCACCGTCACTTCGTTCAGTGCCTTGGCCATCGCATCAGCCGCAGGCCCCATCAGGGCGCAGTGGAAAGGCGCCGACACCGGCAGCGGCAGGGCACGCTTGGCCCCGGCGGCCTTGAGCAGTTCGATGGCCCGGTTCACTGCCGCAACATGGCCGGAGATCACCACCTGCCCCGGCGCGTTATCATTGGCGACCCCGCACACATCGCCCTCGGCCGCATCATTCACTGCCTTCAGCACCGTCTCCAGATCGAGTCCGAGGATCGCCGCCATTGCGCCCTGCCCCACCGGCACGGCCTGCTGCATCGCCTGCCCGCGGATCTTCAGCAGCCGCGCCGCATCGGCGAGCGAGAACGCCTCGGCGGCGGCAAGCGCAGAGTACTCGCCCAGCGAATGCCCGGCGACGAAGGCGGCCTGATCCTTGAGCGCAAAGCCACGGCTCGCCAGCACACGGGTCACGGCAACCGAAACCGCCATCAGCGCCGGCTGCGCGTTCTCGGTCAGCTTCAGCGTCTCCTCCGGCCCCTCGAACATGATGGTCGAGAGTTTCTGGCCGAGTGCCTCGTCGACTTCGGCGAAGACGTTGCGGGCTTCCTGATAGGTGTCGGCAAGGTCCTTGCCCATCCCCACGGCCTGGCTGCCCTGGCCGGGGAAAGTGAATGCGCGCTTGGTCACGACGGCCCTCCGCTATTGTTCTTGGCTTTCTCGGCAAACTAGGCCGCCGCCGGACACCCGTCCAGTTGGCGGCGGCGTGTGCCTGTGGGGTAAGGCAAAGTCAAGGCGGGCTCAGTCGAACTTCACTGCGGTCGTGTTCGCCCCGCAGAGCAGCACGCCGACGCGCTCGTCCTTCGCCGGCACGTACTTGCCAGAGAGCAGCGCGCCCATTGCAGCGGCGCCGCCCGGCTCGGCCACAAGCCGAAGCACGTCCCAGATGGCCTTCTGTGCCGCGACGATCTCGTCGTCGGTCAGCAGCACCGGCTTCTCCATGAAACCGGACAGGCCGAAGCACAGGCTGCCGATCCGCCGCGCTCCGAGGCTGTCGGCCGCGACGCCACCCACCGGCACATCGACCGGCGCACCCGCCTCCATGGCTCGCGCCAAAGTCGCAGCGTTTTCAGGCTCGACGCCGACGATCTTCACCCCGCCGGCCAGCGCCGCGGCGATGCCGCCGATCAGCCCACCGCCGCCCACCGCGACGAGGATAGTGTCCAACCCCTCGACCTGCGACAGCCATTCGAGCCCCACAGTCCCTTGCCCACACAGCGTGTGGAACTGGTCGTAGGCATGAACTTCCGGCAGCCCGTGCTCGGTCGCAAAGGCATGGCTGGCATTGTACGCGTCTACATAGGTGTCGCCGCCAATGACGATCTCGGCGCCATACTGGCGGATGCGCGCTACCTTGGCGGGCGAGGAGATCGACGGCACATAGATGTGCGCCTTGATGCCCAGCCGCATGGCCGCATAGGCCACTGCCGCGCCGTGATTGCCGCCCGAGGCCGCGACGACGCCCCTGTCGCTCCCCTCGCGCATCAACAGGTTGGCAAACGCCCCGCGCGCCTTGAACGTCCCCGAGTGCTGCATGAACTCGAGCTTGAAGTTCAACGCCTGGCCGGGAAGCCCGAAGTCGGCAGCGCCGGTGGAAAAGACCGGCGTGGTGCGAATGTAGGGCCGGATGATCGGCTCGGCGGCGAGCACGGAGGAGCGGTCGGGGATGGTCGGGGATGTGGTCATGCCCTATTGTTTCACGCAGGCGGCGCGTACGGAAGTGCCGGCTCGCTTGCCTTCCGCGACCTTTTCCCCTATAGCCCCGCTTGCATTCGTTCGGCCGGGGGCTGAACGGAGGGTTGGCTATTTCCAAAAGTGCGATGCTGCGCACTCGCGGGTTGCCGATAGGGAGAAATCCCGTCCTCCCGTGTTCCCGCTCTTTAGAAGACTGCTTTGGCGCCTTTCCGGCTTCAAAGGGGCTCCGCGCCGGAAGAATGCAGAGTTGCAACTCTCGATAAGGAAGGCGCTTCATGGCCCTCTACGAGCATATCTTCCTGGCTCGCCAGGACGTTTCGCCCACGCAGGTCGAAGAAATGACCGCGGCCCTCACCGGTGTCATCACCGAAGGCGGCGGCAAGGTCACCAAGAACGAGTACTGGGGCCTGAAGTCGCTCTCGTACCGCATCAAGAAGAACCGCAAGGCCCACTACACCCTGCTCAACATCGATGCCCCGCATGCCGCGGTGGCCGAGATGGAGCGCCAGATGGGCATCAACGAAGACATCCTGCGCTTCATGACCATCCGCGTCGACGAGCTGGAAGAAGGCCCGTCCGCCATGATGCAGAAGCGTGACCGCGACGACGAGCGCGGCGACCGTCCGGGTGGCCCGCGTGGCGACCGTGGCGGCTTCGACCGCGGCAGCCGCCCGCCGCGCCGGTTCTGATCTCACGGAAGGATAAAGCCAAATGGCCATCAAGGACCTGACCACGACCACGGCCCGCCGTCCGTTCCAGCGGCGCCGCAAGACCTGCCCGTTCTCCGGCCCCAACGCGCCGAAGATCGACTACAAGGACGTCCGTCTGCTGCAGCGCTATGTTTCCGAGCGTGGCAAGATCGTCCCCAGCCGCATCACCGCGGTTTCCGCCAAGAAGCAGCGCGAACTGGCCCAGGCCATCAAGCGCGCCCGCTTCATCGGCATCATGCCCTACGCCGTTCAGTAACGGGTTGGCTGGGGTCGCAGGAATGGTTCTGCGGCCTCTAACTGCCTCTGAGGCAGGACAGCAAAGGACAAAGACATGAAAGTCATTCTGCTCGAGCGCGTCGGTCGCTCCGGTCACATCGGCGACGAAGTCAACGTGAAGGACGGCTTCGCTCGTAACTTCCTGCTTCCGCAGGGCAAGGCGCTGCGCGCCACCGAGGCCAACCGTGCCAAGTTTGCGCGTGATCGCGCCGACATCGAGAAGCGCAACCAGGAGCGCCGCGAGGCCGCTGCCGGTATCGCCGACGGCCTGAACGGCCACACCGTGGTGATGATCCGCCAGGCTGGCGAAACCGGCCAGCTCTACGGCTCGGTCGCCTCGCGCGACATCGCCGAGGCGCTGCTCTCGGACGGGTTCAACGTGGCGCGCTCGCAGATCGATCTCGCCATCCCGATCAAGACGGTCGGTGTGCACGAGGTTGCCCTGCACCTCCACGCCGAAGTCGCGGTCACCATCAAGGTGAACGTGGCCCGCTCGGAAGACGAGGCCAACCGCCAGGCTGCCGGTGAAGATCTCACCGCGATCAACTACGACGACGCCGCCGCGGAAGAATTCGCCGCCGGCCAGGCCGAAGCCGGCTCCGCCGCTGCCGACGCCTACGGTGACGACGAGTAAGATCGCAGGCATTGCCGCAAGTTCGAAGGCCGGGCCCAGCGCCCGGCCTTTTCGTTGCCTACCTGGCCACGACCTGGCGAACGCGTTCCTTCTCGCGCTCGAAACGCAGGCCGCGCTCCGCCTCTTCGAGGGCATGAACTCGCTGCTTCCGCGCCGCTTCCCGGAACGGCGGGTCTCCCCTTTCCGAAAGATCGGCCAAGGCCTTGTGCAGCCTTAGTTGCACCTCGAGCTTCTCGGCCCCGTCCCGCGCGATCGTCATGAACGCGTCCTCGAACAGGTCCGCCTCCCGCAGTGCGGGCACCAGAACGTGAGGACAAGGCAGGTCCGCCTCCTCGCCAGTGGTGCGAATGTCCGCCCATCGCACCAGCACCCTCTGGAGGCGGCCGATGACGTCGATGGCCGTTCCAGAGTCGTTGACGGCGGCCGACAGGGCCCGGCATGCCACCTCGGCCAGCACCAGCACACCGAAACGCGGGTCCTGCTCGAAAGTGCGTTCGTTGCCGAGACCGAAGGCCCCCTGGACCGCGTCCACAAGCCGTTCGGCCTGTTCGTCCGCGGTCGAGGCGCCAATGGTCGCAATCGTATCCCCGGCCACCACATACGTCCCGGGTATCGCACGCACCTCGACGAGGTGGCCCTCGTCGGCTACGGCGCGTTCGATTGTTCGAGTGTCGATGAACTGCACGTATCCGGTGCTTGTCGCCGGAACGCGCAGCGCATCGGGGTGCGGCTTGAAGCCCGGCGGCACTGGCCGTCCTCCCAGGCTGGGCTGGGCCGCACGCCGGGCGATGGCCTCGGTCGCCACGTCTTCCACGCGCGCGGATGTTTCCTGCACCCGGCCGAGGCGGCTGAGATGGTCGATCCAATGCAGCAATGCAGCGACCACGATGACGATCACACCGATCGTGACGACGAACAGCACCAGCCTGCCCCGCTGCCCGTATCCCTCGATGGTGAGGGTGACGATGCCCACAAGGCTGAACAGGAACGAACCAATGAAGGTGGACAGCACCGTCTGGGTCGCGCTGTCCTGCATTAGCAGCTTCGTGGCGCGCGGCGTGACATTGCTGGTCGCCGACGAATAGGCGGACACCGTCGCTCCCAGCGAGAAGGTGGTTACGGCAAGCATGCTGGAGGCCAGGACGTTCAGCACGGTCCCTACGGCATCCGCGCCGACAAGCTCTGGCGTCTCGGGAGGCAGGAAGGCGTCGGCGGCGACCCCCAGCAAAGCCGTCACGATGCCGACCAGCGCAAACAGCGCCGCTCGGAGCCAGAGTTTGCTACCCAGTTGCCCCAGCAGCCAGCGCCATTTTGAAATCATGTTGTCATCCCCCGGGCTGAGCAGGAACGCCCGAGGGACGATAAGGTTGTGCCGATGTGCCGCCGCTAGTTGCCCAGCCCCATGCGGGCCAGCAGGTGATCTCGGCGGACGAACTGGTGCCAAAGGGCGGCGCCGATGTGGACGGCCAGGAGGGCCAGCATCAACCGCGAGGCAAGGCCGTGGACGAGACGCGGGGCGACCGTGTCGAAGTCCGGCAGGGTCGCGCCCCCGATGATCGCAGGCAGAGCCCCCGACAGGATCAGAGTGCCGATGCCGCTCGCCGCGAGCAGCAAGATCACTGCGTAGAGCGCTACGTGCACTGCGTGGGCCATGAACTTCTGCCAGCCCGGCTGCTTTGAGGGGAGACCGGGACGACGGTCGGCCACCCACCACCAGACGACGCGCAGCAGGGTCAGCACCAGGGTCGCCGTACCGAGTGGTACGTGAAAGCGGACCAGCGCCAGCTGCGCGGCCGGGTCGGCCTGCCCGGCGGCCAGCAAACCGGTAGCGAACAGAGCGAGGATCAGCACAGCGGTGAGCCAGTGCATGGTGATGGCCACCGATCCGTAGCGCGTGGCCGAACTCTTCAACGACATGGGAATACTCCTTGTCAGCGCTCCCTCCACTTCTTTACATAGCACACTATGCATTTACATAGCAAGCTATGCACATGACTTACGATCGCGAGAACTCGCTCGGCTATATGACGAACTGGGCAGGACGGCTCTTTGTGCGCGCCATCGAACGGCGGCTCGTCGGCGGCAATGCCGGCCCGATGCCGGTATTCCTTGCGTTGCAGGACGGGCGGGCGATGACGCAGACCGCACTGGCGCTGCAGGCCTCGGTCGAGCAGCCGACCATGGCCAACACGCTCAGGCGCATGGAGCGTGACGGGCTGATCGAGCGGACGCCCGACCCCAGCGACGGCCGCAGCGCGCTGGTCAGGCTGACCGCTCTCGGCAGCGAGCGGGCCGAGCAGGCCATCGCCTCCGCCGTCGAAGTGAACGGCGTCGCCGCCGCTGCCCTGAGCCCCGACGAAGTGTCCACCTACCTGAAGTTGGCACGCCGGATCGTGGCGGCCTTGGAGAATGACAGCAGGTCACCCGAATCGCGATAGAAGCAGTGGGGCCGCACTGGTGTCGAAATCGTCGGGTGGATTGTGATTCCCCCGTTATCACCAGTGATCACAGCCACCTGCCCGCGTTCACCGTAGTGACGCATTTCCAGCTTTCCCCCCGCCGAAATCCGGTGGTTAAGGAAGGCCTAACCAGTTCAGAGAGACTCCCGAGTCGACATGGCCGACACCAATGTTCATCGCCTGAGACCGGAAGAGGAAAAACCTTTCCGTCTTGCGCCCCACAATGTGGAGGCGGAGCAGGCGTTGCTGGGCGCGGTGCTGGTCAACAACGAGGCGTTCTACCGCGTCTCGGACTTCCTGATCCCCGAGCATTTCTACGAACCGATCCACCGCACCATCTACGAGGTGCTGGGCAAGATCATCCGTGCCGGCAAGACGGCGACGCCGATCACCGCCAAGACCTACCTGGCGGACCAGCTCACCGCTGAAGTGACGATGTCGCAGTACCTCGCGCGGCTCGCGGCCGAGGCCACTACCGTCATCAACGCCGCCGACTACGGCCAGACCATCTACGACCTCGCTATCCGCCGGAACCTTATCCAGATCGGCGAGGAGATGGTGCAGGTCGCCTATGATTCCGATGTCGAGGCGACGGCGTCCAAGCAGATCGAGGAAGCCGAGAAGCAGCTCTTCGACCTCGCCGAGAAAGGCCGCTACGATGGCGGCTTCCAGACTTTCTCGGCAGCGCTGACCGAAGCCATCAAGATGGCCGGCGAGGCCTATTCCCGCGATGGCACCCTGTCGGGCACCGCGACCGGGCTCGTCGACCTCGACAAGCTCATGGGCGGCCTGCAGCGCAGCGACCTGATCATCCTCGCGGCCCGCCCCGCCATGGGAAAGACCTCGCTTGCCACCAACATCGCCTTCCACGTCGCCAAGAGCTTCAAGGGCGAAGTGCAGGCCGACGGCCACACCAAGACCGTCGATGGCGGCCATGTCGGCTTCTTCTCGCTCGAAATGAGTGCCGAGCAGCTGGCGACCCGTATCCTCGCCGAGCAGGCCGAGATCTCGTCCTCCGACATCCGGCGCGGCAACATCCACGAGAGCCAGTTCGGCAAGCTGGTGGACACCTCCAACCTGATGGCCTCGGTGCCGCTCTATATCGACGACACCGGCGGCATCTCGGTTGCGCAGCTTGCCGCACGCGCCCGTCGCCTCAAGCGCCAGAAGGGCCTCGACCTGCTGGTGGTGGACTACCTGCAACTGCTCTCCGGTTCGTCGAAGAAGGCTTCCGAGAACCGCGTGCAGGAACTGACCGAGATCACCACCACGCTCAAGGCTCTGGCGAAAGAGCTCGAGGTGCCGATCATCGCCCTCAGCCAGCTCTCCCGCCAGGTGGAAAACCGCGACGACAAGCACCCGCAGCTCGCCGACCTGCGTGAATCCGGTTCGATCGAGCAGGACGCCGACGTGGTGCTGTTCGTCTATCGCGAGGAATACTACCTCAAGAACAAGGAGCCCAAGGAAGGCACTCCCGAGCACATGGCCTGGCAGTCCGAAATGGAGCAGGTGCATGGCCGCGCCGAAATCATCATCGGCAAGCAGCGTCACGGCCCCACCGGCACCGTGCAGGTGAGTTTCGAGGCGCAGTACACCCGCTTCGGCAATCTGGCCCAGTCCGACTACCTGCCCGAGAGGATGGAATAGTGATGTCCGCCCCCGCAGTGGCGACAGGGTATGGCGGTCGGCTGACCGTCGACCTCGGCGCGCTCAAGCGCAACTGGCAGGCGCTCGACAAGGTGAGCAAGGGCGCACTGACCGGCGCAGTGGTGAAGGCCGACGCCTACGGCACAGGCATCGCCCAGTCGTCGAAGGCTTTCTACGAGGCTGGCGCCCGCTTCTTCTTCGCCGCCACGCCGGACGAAGGTATCGCGGTGCGCGCCGCCCTGCCCGAGGACAGCCATATCTTCATTCTCTCCGGCCTCTATCCGGGTTCGGCCCCGCTCTATGTCGGCGAGCGGTTGATGCCCTGCCTCGCCTCTATCCCGATGCTTGAGGAATGGCTCGAGGCCTGCCTGGCGCGCAGTCAGGCGTTGCCCGCGGCGCTGCATTTCGATACCGGCATCAACCGGCTTGGCCTCCGCCTCAACGAGGCGGCGACGGTGAAGCGGATGATCGAGCAGGTCGGCTACGCCCCGCAGATGATCATGAGCCACCTCGCCTGTGCCGATATTCCCGGGCACGAGAAGAACCGCACGCAGCTGGCGCTGTTCGCTTCGGTGATGAGCCAGTTCCCCAACATCCCGGCCTCGCTCGCCAACTCCGCCGGGCTGATGACCAACCGCGATAACCACTTCCAGATGGTCCGCCCCGGCATCGCGCTCTATGGCGGACGCGCCGTCGCCAGCCGGCGCAATCCGATGGCGCAGGTGGTCACCCTCGAAGCGCCGATCCTCATGGTCAAGGATGTGAAGACCGGCGAAACCGTGGGCTATGGCGCGCTGCAGACCATGCATCGCGACAGCCGCATCGCCATCGTCGGCATCGGCTATGCCGATGGCTTCTTCC
>JAEYYP010000254.1 GCA_023428425.1 Pseudomonadota bacterium | reverse complement strand
GCTCCGGACGACAAGAAATAGTGTAGGCTCCAGCCTCTGGGTGTCATAGTTGGCCGATCCGAATGTAGTCGACCCGATCCATCAGTTTGCGATCACCGATATTGTTCCTTTTGGCGACAGCGGCCTGGGCATCACGAACGCCTCGCTGTTCATGATCCTGACGACCGGCCTCATCGCCGGGTACCTGATCCTGTCGACGCAGCGTCGCGCCCTGGTGCCGAACCGGTTCCAGCTGGTGAGCGAGATGGTCTACGAGTTCGTCGCCAACATGGTGACAGGCTCGGCGGGCAAGGAAGGCATGAAGTTCTTCCCGTTCGTGTTCTCGCTTTTCATGTTCGTTCTGGTGGCGAACCTGTTCGGCATGATGCCGGCCTTCTTCACCTTCACCAGCCACATCATCGTCACCTTCGCGCTTGCGATGCTCGTGTTCGTGGTGGTCGTGGTCTACGGCTTCGTCCGCAACGGACCTAAGTTCCTCAAGCTTTTCGTGCCGTCGGGCGTGCCGGGCTACATCCTGCCCCTCGTCGCCGTCATCGAAGTCATCTCGTTCCTGTCGCGCCCGATTTCGCTCAGCGTGCGACTGTTCGCCAACATCCTGGCTGGCCACATCACCCTCAAGGTGTTCGCCGGCTTCATCGTCACCATGGGCAGCCTCGGCTTCCTGGGCTGGCTCGGCGCGCTGCTGCCGCTGGCCCTGACGGTGGGCATCACCGCCCTCGAGTTCCTCGTGGCGGCGCTGCAGGCCTATGTGTTCGCGCTCCTGACCTCGATGTACCTCAACGACGCGATCCACCCCGGACACTGATTTTCCCATCGCCGGTGGTCACGGTGACCATCCGGCCCCCAACCCGCAGCAAGAGTGCTGCCAAGGAGACTGAAGAATGGAAGCTGAAGCCGCAAAGTTCATCGGTGCGGGTCTCGCCTGTTTCGGCATGGCGGGTGCTGCTATCGGTGTGGCCAACATTTTCTCGAACTTCCTGTCGGGCGCCCTGCGCAACCCGGCGGCCGCTGCCGGCCAGTTCTCGAACCTGATCTTCGGCTTCGCCGTGACCGAAGCTCTGGGCATCTTCTCGTTCCTGGTCGCGCTGCTGCTGCTGTTCGTGGTCTGATTGACCGCCGGGCGGCTTCGCGCCGCCCAAGTCCGGGCCTCGGGTCATTCGATCCGGGGCTTGTTCTGCCACTAAGGGTTTCGAGATGGCGGGTTTGACCCAGGACATCATTATCGTGGCACAGGCGGACTCGGTGCAGGATGGCGTCGTCGCCCCTGCCGAAGAGCACGCCGCAGAAGCCGCGGAACATGGCGCTGCTGATACGCATGCGACCACAGACACGCATGCGTCCACCGAGGCGCATGGCGGTGCCGAGGCGCATGGCGCAGCGTTCCCGCCCTTCGATCCGTCGGGCTTTGCCGGGCAGTTGCTCTGGCTCGCCATCACGTTCGGTGCGCTCTACCTGCTGATGAGCCGCGTGGCTCTGCCGCAGATCGGCTCCATCATCGAGACGCGCCGGTCGCGCATCGAGGGTGACCTGGCCGAGGCCGAACGTCTCCGCAAGGAGACTGAAAAGGCCGCGGCTGCCTACGAGGCTGCCCTCGCCGAGGCCCGCAAGAACGCCCAGGCGATCGCCGAAGAAACCCGCGCCTCGATCAAGGCCGATATCGACAACCGGCGCGCGGATGTCGAAGCCGGGCTGACCAAGCGCATTTCCGAGGCGGAAGCCCGCATCGCTGCCACCAAGACGGCTGCGCTGGCCAATGTCGACGAGATCGCGGCCGACACCGCCCAGGCGGTCGTTGCCCGGGTCACCGGTGACGCCACCGTCGAAGAAGCCCGCGACGCCGTCGCCATCGTGAACAGGGGTTAAGCGCCATGTGGGACTTCGGGCTCAACGACGCCACCACCGGCGCGAGCATCTGGGCGACCATCGCCCTCGTCATCTTCATCGGCCTCGTCCTCTACCTGGGCATCCACAAGGCCATCGCGAAGATGCTGGACGACCGGATCAAGAAGATCGAGGTCGATCTGGCCGAGGCCGAGCAGCTTCGCAAGGAAGCCAAGGCGCTCCTCGACGACTATGCCCGTCGCCGCGAGGAAGCGGAGAAGGAAGCGCAGTCGATCGTCGACGCCGCCCGCGAGGAGGCTTTCCGCCTCACCGCCGAAGCCAAGGAGTCGCTCGAGGCCATGGTGGCGCGCCGCGAGAAGGCCGTGAACGACAAGATCGCCCAGGCTGAGGCCCAGGCCGTCGCCGAAGTTCGCGCCCGTTCGGCCGACCTCGCCGTCGAAGCCGCCCGCGTCGTCCTCACCCGCCAGATGGCCACCAAGGGCGACGCCCTGGTCGAGCAGTCCATCAAGGACGTCGCCGCCAAGCTGAACTGAGGTTCGGCGCAGCACCAAGTTTCAAAGGCGGGCCCTGTGCCCGCCTTTTTGTTGTTCGGTGGCTCCGGACAAGCGTAGCGCCCGCCCCTCCCCCCTTCCGCCTACCGGCACCTTCCCCAGTAAACGGGAGAAGGACGATGTTGCCAGCAAGGCGGACTGCACGCATCCTTCTCCCGCCTGCGGGGGAAGCGACTGTCTTTGAGGTCAAGCTTCTTGCCACGGGGTTTTGTCCCTGATGATTGCGTTGAGGATGACGAGGAGCTTCCTGGCGGTGGCGATGAGTGCGACGATC
>JAEYYP010000454.1 GCA_023428425.1 Pseudomonadota bacterium | reverse complement strand
GCAGGGCGAGGAGCCCTTCGGCGATGCCGTCATCGACCGGTTCGGCCGCGGGGAGGGCGTCGGTGTTCTGATCCAGCTGGTCGATCGATGCCTTCACCGAGGCGATCTCGGCCGTGACGGCCTGCGTGCGGGCCTCCGAACTCAGCTGCGCCGTCACCGCGCCGGCAAGCGCGATCAGCCCGACAAAGGCGGCGAGGAAGGGGATGACGCGGTCGATCAGGACCAGGCGGCGATAGCGGCGCATTGCGCATCCTCCGCTGCCTTGCCGAAGCGATACTCGCCATTGCAGGCGGCAACGGCCGGTGGGGTGAAGCCGGCCTCGAACAGGTCATGCCCCTTCTTGAGGTTGCGCCAGAAGCCGAGCCACGGGCTGCTCCCCTGCTCGGCCAGCGCCGTCGCCGTCATCCGGAACGGGAACACCGCGACATCGACAGCGTCCTGTCCCGCCTTCAGCGCCGCCTCGACCACGGCGTAGACCTCATCGACACTCTCGTCGGTGATGGCAAAACAGCCCACCGACGAGCAGCCGCCATGCACCATCAGCGCCGAACCGGTGCGGCCATGCTGGCGGTCGAAGGCATTGGGGAAGCCGAGGTTGAAGCTCAGGTGATGCCGCGACGCCGGGTTCAGCTGCTTGAGACCGACCCGGTAGAAGCCCTCGGGCGCCTGCTTGTCGCCCTCCTTGAGCTTGGGCCCGAGGTCGCCCGACCAGGTGCAGATATCGTAGCCCTTGAACAGGGCGTACTGCCCGTCGTCACGGGCGAGCCAGAGTTCGAGCCGGCTCTCGCGCTTGAAGATACGGACATGGGCCGACGCGCCGAGGCTGAAACCGGCGTCGTCGAGTTCGGCATGGAGCGCGGTGCGGTCGAAGACCTGACGTTCGGGGATGGTTCGAGCCTCCGGCTGATGCCTGCCGAGATACCGATACGCCGCGAAACCGGCCGTGCCCAGCCCGATCAGCGCCACAGCGATCACCACCAGATGGTGCGGCCGGAGGGCCATGGCAAGCTCAAACGCGGTTTGGGCGCGGCGCCGGGGTCGGAGCCTCGATCGTCGGGTCAGTGGTCTTCTGCCCGTCACCGCCGCCGAACATGCCGCCGAAGAAACTGCCGATCGCATCGCCGCGCGCCTTGGCGGCGGCCTCGGCGTCGGCGGCCTTCTGGGCATCGGCGGCCGCCTTGGCGTCCTTCGCCGCGATATCTGCCATCGCCTTGTCCATCGCTGCCTGGTCCGCGGCCTGTTTCGCCTGCAAGTCGGGCGACAGCGTGGCGACACTGGCAGGGCACGCCGCGGCGGCGTCCAGCGCCGAGCCGGCTGGCACGTCGAACACATACTGCTTGTTGCACACATCCCAGCTCGGCGGCGCCTTCGAGACCTCGAAGCGGTCGTAGCCGGCCTTGATGTTCTTCCAGAAGCTCATGTTCGGGCTCTGGGCGTGCTGGGCAAGGTTCTCGGCCGTCATGCGGAACGGGAAGATCTGCAGCTGGAACGAGGGATTGCCGCCCTTGAAGGTCTCGCGGGCCAGCGCGTAGATCTCGGCGATGCCCTCATCGGTCATGGCGTAGCAGCCGCGCGACGAACAGTCGCCATGCACCATCAGGTCGCTGCCGGTGCGGCCGTGCACACGGTCGAACTTGTTGGGGAACCCGGTGTTGAACGCCAGGTAGTATTTCGAGTTCGGGTTCATCAGGCCCGGTGTGATGGTGTAGAAGCCCTCGGGCGACTGGCGGTCGCCTTCCTTGATCTTGGGGCCAAGATCACCCGAATACGCGCAGATTTCGTAGGTCTTGAGCAGCTTGTAGCCGCCGCCCTTGGTCTGCTTCCAGACTTCCAGCTCGCTCGACTGCTTGAAGATGCGGATCATCATCGGCGCACCCGGCGTCGAGCCGATCGACGCGATCTTGCTCACGACAGCCGATGAAAGCGGCTTGATGGCCTTGGTGTTGGGGGGCGCCAGGCCGCCGCAAGCGGCAAGCGTCACCGCGACGACAACTGCCGCGAATGCGTAGAGAATGGAGCGGAGCATTCTGCTCAAGATCGCCAACCCAAAATGTCTGACTGCCTGATGTCACCGAGGTACGGCGGCAGGGTTACCGAACGATAACCCCGCGTGGTTACTTAACCTTTGCCGACGCTTGTGCGCGCGCCCCGGCAGGGGTTCAAGCCAAATTGGTGCCCATGGCGAGGAATTTGTCCCGCCTGTGTTCCCTAATCTCCAGCCGCCCCCGGGTGCCGGGAAAATCGCTGAAGAACTGGGTGATGGCGCGTGACGTGGCCGCCATCACCTCTGTGTGATGCCGATGCGCGCCACCCGCCGGCTCGGCGATGATGCCGTCGATGATGCCGAGGCCGAGCAGGTCAGTGGCGGTGATCTTCATGTTGTTGGCGGCGTCCTGCGCCTTGGCGGCATCGCGCCACAGGATCGAGGCGCCGGCCTCGGGCGAGATCACCGAGTAGATGGCGTTCTCGAGCATCAGCACGCGGTTGGCGGTTGCAATCGCGATGGCGCCGCCCGAGCCGCCCTCGCCGATGATGATGGCGAGGTTGGGCACGCCCAGGTCGAGGCTCCGTTCGGTCGAGCGCGCGATGGCCTCGGCCTGGCCCCGCTCCTCGGCGCCGATGCCGGGGTACGCGCCGGCGGTATCGACGAATGAAATCAGCGGGATATCGAAGCGGTCGGCCATGTCCATGATGCGCACGGCCTTGCGATAGCCCTCGGGCCGCGCCATGCCGAAATTGTGCTTGAGCCGGGTCTCGGTGTTCGAGCCCTTCTCCTGCCCCAGGATGGCGACCGGCTGGCCGTTGAAGCGGCCGAAGCCGGCCTGCAGCGCCGGGTCCTCGGCGAACTTGCGATCACCGGCGAGCGGCGTCCACTCGGTGATCAGCGTCTTGATGTAGTCCGAGAAGTGCGGGCGCTGCGGGTGCCGCGCGACCTGCGTCTTCTGCCACGGGGTCAGGCGGCGGTAGATATCGACCAGCGCCTCGTCGGCGCGGGCGCTCAGGCGCGACACTTCCTCGTCGATCGAGACCGCCTGGTCCGAGGCCGCCATGGCCTTGAGCTCGGCGATCTTGCCTTCGAGATCCGCGACCGGCTTTTCGAAATCGAGGTATGACTGCATGCAACCCGCCAATGGCCCTGTGATGGCCGCCGAACTGGCGTCCCAAAGTGGCCGGAAAGTGGCGACGGGCGGCAGCGAAGTCAAGCGAAGCGCGGAATTCCACCCCTCCCGACACATGTTGCGGGCCGACCCGCCGCCCCGCAACGACGTTAACCAGACCATGACGTTTCCATGACAACCGTAGGGATCGGGCCAAGCCGTTGCTGGTCCTGTCGATTTCGGACGATTGAGGAAAATGTCGCTGCATGCCCTGGTGGACGTGAAATGTCCCCACTGTCACACGCAGTTCATCGAGAACGCGAAGCTGGTTCGCCCTGGTGGCAACGCCTGGTGCCCCGAATGCGAACAGCTGTTCGCTCTCGACGAGACCAACGAGGCCATGCGCAAGGTGCTCGAGGCCGCCAAGGCCGCGCGTCGTCGCCGGAAGGACCGCCTCCACGACCTCAAGCAACGCTGGGCCGACCCGCCGCCGCAGGCCGCGACGCCCGCCGATACGCCGCGCACGCTCACCGAGGTGCTTGCCGTGCTCGATGGGCTGCTGCAGCGCCTCGACGACACCAAGGACGACAAGGCCGCCTGAGCGCTCAGGTCTCCGCCAGCGGATGGTGGCTCTCGACCAGCGTGCGGAGCTTCTCATCGAGGACATGGGTGTAGATCTGCGTCGTCGAGATGTCCGAGTGCCCGAGCAGGGTCTGCACGACCCTGAGGTCTGCCCCGCCCGACAGCAGGTGGCTGGCAAAGGCGTGGCGCAGCACGTGCGGCGAGATGCGGGACGCGCCGATCCCGGCCCGTGCGGCTAGCCCCTTGAGCTCCCGGGCAAAGACCTGGCGACTGAGATAGCCGCTCTCCCCCGATGCCGGAAACAGCCATGGGCTGCCCGGCTCCAGCATTGCGAGATACGCCTTCACCGCATCGCGCGCCCGGTCGGTCAGCGGCACGATGCGTTCCTTGCTCCCCTTGCCGCGGATGGTGAGGAAGCTCGCATCACGCATCACCTGCGCCCGCTTCAGCGACACCAGTTCGCTGACGCGCATACCGGTGGCGTAGAGCAACTCGAGCAGCACGTAGAGCCGATGCGACATCGCCCGCTGCGATTCGCTTGCCCCCTCGAGTTCCACCTCCGATTCGGCGAGTCCCAGCAGCCGATCGATCTCGTCGATCGACAGCACCTTGGGCAGTGAGCGGCGCGCCCGCGGGGAGGCGATGATGCGTGTCGGATCGTCCGACCGGATCCCGTCGGCGGCAAGAAACTTGTGGAATTGCCGCAGCGCCGAGAGCTTTCGCGCGCTCGACGACGCGGCGATGCCATTGGCGTCGAGTTCGGCAAGATACTGCGTCACCTGCTCGCGGCCGGCATCGGTGACGGCGACACCTTTGCGGCCGAGGAAGGCGCAGTAGTCGCCGAGGTCCCGGCGGTAGGCGTCGATGGTATTCTTGGCGGCGCCGCGCTCGGCGCTCATCATCTCGAGGAAGGCGCCGACCAGGTGGCCGCCGCTCATTCGATGCCCTGCTGCACCGTGACGACATCGCCGTCGCCTTCGGTTGCTTCGGTCGGAGCGGCGGGTGCCTCGACCGGGGGAGCCACGGCGGGCGTCTCGACCGGTGTGGTCGGGCGCGACGTGTCGATTTCGCGCCGTACCAGGGGATCGTTGGCGCCGCTCGGCACCAGGTCGCGGGCCGGGATCCGCACGGTGACCTGCTTCTCGCGTGGCGTGACGGTGGCCACGAGCGCAAACATCGCGCCGAAGGCGAGTCCGGCCAGCACGAGAAGAACGACGATCAGGCGTATCAGGGTCGGCATCGGTCGATCCGCTTATGGGCGCAGCAAGGTGGGCGGCGCGAGAAATGTCCCCTGTTTCGGCAGGTGGATCAAGGATGCATAAACTAGCAGCCATTGACTTTATGCGGCCCTAACGCTTCAAACCGCGAGGCGGAGGGCACGCGCCATGGCACGCGACAGCGCCACACGAAGCGCCACTGGGGACCATAAGCGCGAAATGCTGCAACAGCTTATCGGCGACCGCCCGATCGTGCTCATCGGCATGATGGGCGCCGGAAAGACCACCGTCGGGCGCCGCCTCGCCGCCCGGCTGGGCCGCCATTTCGTCGACAGCGACGAAGAGGTGGAGAAAGCCGCCGGCATGTCGATCGAGGATATCTTCGCCGCGCATGGCGAGGCCGATTTTCGCGCCGGTGAGGTGAAGGTGATCGCCCGCCTGCTCAAGGAGGGCGGCATCGTGCTCGGCACCGGCGGCGGCGCCTTCATGAATGCCGAGACGCGCGGGCTGATCAAGCAATCCGCAGTTTCGGTGTGGATCAAGGCCGATTTCGAACTGCTGTTCCAGCGCGTCTCGCGCCGCTCCAACCGCCCCCTGCTCAAGACTGCCAACCCGCGCGAGACGCTGCAGAAGCTGATCGACGCGCGTTACCCGACCTACGCCGAGGCCGACATCACCATTACCTCGCGCGACGTGCCGCAGGACCAGGTGGCGAGCGAGGTGATCGACGCCATCGTCGCGCATTTCGGACCTGCGGGCGCAGCGAGCGCAGGGACGCAGCAATGACCGAGCCGACCATCGTCCACGTCCCCCTGCCCGGGCGGGAATACGACATCGTCATCGGCCGTGGCCTGCTGGAAGAGGCCGGCGCGCGGCTGGCGGCGATGTTTCCCGGCCGGCGCTTCGGCATCATCACCGACACCGAGGTGGCGCGCACGCAGTTGCCGCGCCTGACCGGCTCGCTCGATGCGGCCGGGATCGGCTACGCGACCACCGTGCTGCCCAACGGCGAACCCACCAAGAAGATGGCGCATCTCGAGACGGCGGTCGAAGGGCTGCTGGCAGCGCGCCTCGAGCGGAAGGACCTGGTGATCGCGCTGGGTGGTGGCGTCATCGGAGACCTCGCCGGCTTCGCGGCTGCCGTTACCCGACGCGGCATGGATTTCGTGCAGATGCCGACGACGCTGCTGGCGCAGGTCGACAGCTCGGTGGGCGGCAAGACCGGCATCAACTCCCCGCACGGCAAGAACCTGAGCGGCGCCTTCCACCAGCCCAGGCTGGTGCTCGCCGACCTCGACGCCCTCGACACCCTGCCGTCGCGCGAATTCGCCGCCGGCTACGCCGAAGTGGTGAAGTATGGGCTGATCGACGACGAGCCCTACTTCCACTGGCTCGAAGCCAATCGCCGCGAGATTTTCGAAGGCGGCCCGGCCCGCGCCGAAGCCATCGCCCGCGCCTGCGCCGCCAAGACCCGCTTCGTGCTGGAAGACGAGTACGAGACGGGCGTGCGCGCGCTGCTCAACCTCGGCCACACCTTCGGCCACGCGCTGGAAGCCGCGACCGGTTTCTCGTCGCGCCTGCTGCATGGCGAGGGCGTATCGATCGGCATGGTGCTGGCCCACGGCTTCTCGGCGAAGCTCGGCCTGTCACCGAGCCAGGATACGAGCCGGGTGAAGCATCACCTCGAAGCGGCCGGCCTGCCGACCCGACTCGCCGACATTCCCGGCCACCTGCCCGACACCGACTTCCTGATGAACGCCATCGCCCAGGACAAGAAGGTGGTGCGTGGCGCCCTCACCTTCATCCTGACCCGCGGCATCGGCCAATCGTTCATCGAAAAGAACGTCGACCCATCGGCGGTGCGTGCGTTCCTTGACGAGATGCGGTGAGGCGCCCGGAGCTACATAGCTACGGGCTGACCGAAATGACCACGCGCCGGTTGGCCGAGAACTCGGCGCCGAACTGCTCGGTCGCGCCGCCGCCAGTCGCCGTGGCTTTATCGAAGCTGAGCCCCGCCTGCTTGAGGTAGGCCAGCACGTTCTGCGCCCGTTCGATGGCGAACAGCGCGTTCGTGGCGTGGTTGCCCTGCTTGGAGGAGTAGCCGGTCACCAGCACCTTGCACTTTTCCGGCCCGATATCCTCGATGATCTGCTTGAGGCGGGCCTCCAGCCTGGGCGTCAGGTCGTTGGAATTCTCGTTGAAGCCGATGACGTTGTAGAGTTCGTCGCGCGTGCATGCCGCCGGCCCGTCTGCGGACACGCCGACGACCGCCGGCTCGACTGCGGCGACCTCGACGGTTTCGATGGGCGCCTCCGGCATGTCGAGGGCGGTCGCCGCGACCGGTGCCTTGACCGGCGCCGACTCCGGCACGAGCCGGGCCTGCGCCAGCGTTGCACTGGGCCCCGGCCAGCCGCCGGCAGGCGCGCGGGAGACGCCCTCCATGTTGCCATCGCGCAGCAGCAGGAACTCCCCGACCAGCTCGTTCTGCTGGTCCACAGAAGTGCCACGCGTCTCCAGCCCCGACACCGTGACGGCGCGACCGTTGAGGGTCACCGCGGCGAGGAACAGGTTGCGGTCGCGGTTCGAGCCATCGCCGCCATAGGCCTCGTTGACGAGGCGAACGCGCACCTCGCCGCCCGGCTTGAAGAGGCTTTCGGGGATATCGAAGTCGAAGCTCTGCACATAGGGCGTCTTGTCGGCAGCGTCGGCGAAGCGGCCGGTCGAGACGGTGTCGATGGCATCGCTGACGATGCCCTCGCCCAGCACCTGGCCATCGAAGCTCACCTCGAACTTCGGCGGCCCGTCATAGGCCTCGCCCCCGACGATCAGTTGAAGTCGGCTCGAAGCCGCCAGCGCGCCCGTCGAGATCGCGCACAACGTGATGGCGGCCAGTGCCGCCTGCCTGACGATGGACATGGTGCCCTCCCTGTCTGTCTGCCCGCCAATTGCTAGGCAAGGCCTGGGGCGACATTTCGGAGAGACGGGGGCACCCGGCCACGGCTTCGCCCGGATCGCGCCGCATTTCGAGTCGCAGCCTTGGTCGGGGCTGTGGAAAAGTCAGGCGGCTCCTGGGCCTCGCGCCCGCCATGAAACTGACAGAGTGGGTCCGCCAACTTGTGAAAAGTGGCGGCGCGACCCATATCGGATCATCCGGCGGCAGTGCCAGCCTTTCCCACTTCTATCGCCAACGCATGGACACCGGACTTCAGCTCGGTGTCGAGCGTTTCCATCACCGCACGGTGCTGGGCGACGCGGCCAAGGCCATCGAGATCGGGGGAGGTGATGCGGACGCGAAAATGAGTCTCGCCGCCCGGCCGTGAACCTGCATGACCTCTATGTTTCTCGCTCTCGTCGATCACTTCAAGATGGCTTGGCGTGAATTTGAGCGAAAGTTTTTTTTCGATGTCGTCGCGAACTGACATATGTCTACCGGTTCTTTCTGGAGCGCCTTCAGCAAAAGTGGCGACGGTTCTGCGGTGCGAGAATGCGACCGATAAGCCGACGTCGGAACAGGCTCGTAACTAGGATTGATGAAGCTGGATTCCAAGTATTTTGACCGCATCCGGATCCGCTCGCGGAACCCGGAACCAGAGCCGCAGGTCCAACTCAAGGGCTGCGATTGGGAGGGCTGCACCCAGCCCGGAGAGTATCGCGCGCCCAAGGGCAACCGGGCGGTCGGCGAGTATCACAATTTCTGCCTCGAGCACGTCCGGCACTACAATCAGGTGTTCAACTTCTTCGCCGGCATGAAGCCCGACGAGATGGAGGCACAGCTACGCCGCGAGCGCGACACCGACGGCCGTCCGAGTTGGGGGTTCGGTCCCAAGGCGAGCGCCCAGACTGCCGGCCCGCGCATGCCGCGCGGGGCAGCGCACAATCCCGGCTCGGGGCAGCGGCCGATCCACGACCCGTTTGGCGTGTTCGCACGCTACGCCCGACACCAGAAGCGCGCACCTGCCGAGGAGCGGGTGAAGCCGCTGCAGGAGCTCGACCGTCGCTCCTTCGAGACGCTGGGCTTTTCGGGATACGCCAAGTCCGACGACATCAAGAAGGCCTACAAGGCGCTGGTGAAGATCCACCACCCCGATGCCAATGGTGGCGACAGGAGCTCCGAGGATCGGCTGCGCGCCATCATCGCCGCCTATTCCCACCTCAAGGCCAAGGGCTTCGTGGGGCGATAGGCCGATGAATCTTGCTCATGGGCGCATTCCCGCCCGTGATCGGCCGCGTCAAAGGCCATGCGTTGCAGGGCCTTGAAGGCTGTCATCGCATCGTCACGCCTGCGACATTCAGCCATCATCCGCCCTACCACCGCGTGGCCGATGCTGCTATAGAGCGCGCCAGCCCCGAGACGACAGCCGTCTTGACCTATTCTTCCGCGACAAGAGCCTCAGATGCCTGAATTCACCAATCTGCCGAACAAGGAATTTTCTGTCCGCGAAACCTTCGGCATCGACACCGACATGAAGGTGATGGGCTATGCGGAAGCCGACCCGCATGTGCCGCCGGTCGATCCGGACTACCTGTTCGACCGCAACACGACGCTCGCCATCCTCGCCGGTTTCGCCTTCAACCGCCGCGTGATGGTCCAGGGCTACCACGGCACCGGCAAGTCGACCCATATCGAGCAGGTCGCGGCGCGGCTTAACTGGCCGCTGGTCCGCGTCAACCTCGACGCCCACGTGTCCCGTATCGACCTCGTCGGCAAGGACGCCATCGTGCTCAAGGACGGCAAGCAGGTCACCGAATTCCGTGACGGCATCCTGCCCTGGGCCGTGCAGAACAACATCGCGCTCGTCTTCGACGAATACGACGCGGGCCGCCCGGACGTGATGTTCGTGATCCAGCGCGTGCTCGAACAGTCGGGTCGCCTGACGCTGCTCGACCAGAACCGCGTCATCACTCCGCACCCGGCCTTCCGCCTGTTCGCCACGACCAACACCATCGGTCTGGGTGACACCTCGGGCCTCTACCACGGCACCCAGCAGATCAATCAGGGCCAGATGGACCGCTGGTCGCTGGTGACGACCCTGAACTACCTGCCGCACGACAAGGAAGTCGGCATCGTGCTCGCCAAGAATCGCACGCTCGCCAGTTCCGACAAGGGCAAGAAGCAGGCCTCCAACATGGTGCGCCTCGCCGACCTCACCCGCCAGGCCTTCATCAACGGCGACCTGTCGACCGTGATGAGCCCGCGTACCGTGATCACCTGGGCCGAAAACGCCCAGATCTTCGGTGACCTCGGCTTCGCCTTCCGGCTGACCTTCCTCAACAAGTGCGACGAACTCGAACGCCCCGTTGTGGCAGAGTTCTACCAGCGCGTGTTCGGCGAAGACCTGCCGGAATCCGCCGCCAACCTGGCGGTCACCGCCTGAGCCAGACGTTTTGAGTTTGTCGCGCTCTCGAACCGGAAAAGTCTCAACTTTTCCTGAGAACGCTCCCGACGGAGGCCGGATTGGCCCAGAACATCTACGACGATCCGGCATTCTTCGAAGGCTACAGCCAGTTCCCCCGCTCCCGCGAGGGGCTGGCGCAGGCCGGTGAATGGCCGTCGCTCAGCAAGATGCTGCCGCCGGTCGCCGGGCTCGACGTGCTCGACCTGGGGTGTGGGCTCGGCTACCACTGCCGATGGGCCGTGGCGAACGGCGCGAGAAGCGTCACCGGCGTCGACCTGTCGGAGAAGATGCTGGCCGAAGCCGCGACGCGCGGACCGGGCCTGCCGATCCGCTACGAGCGCGCAGACCTCGAGACCTACGTACCTGATATGGGCGCCTACGATCTCGTCTTCTCATCGCTCGCCGTGCACTACCTCGCCGATTTCGACACCTTCGCCGGCCGGGTACATGACGCGCTGCGGCCCGGCGGGCACTTCGTGTTTTCGATGGAGCACCCCGTCTTCGCCGCGCGCTCCAAGCCTGACCTGATCCGCGATGCCAACGGGCGCCTGCTCGGTGTGGTGGAGGATTATCTGCGCGAAGGCGAGCGCGTCACCAACTGGATCGCCGACGGCGTGGTAAAGTATCACCGGCTGATTTCGACGACGATCAACGCGCTCCAGCGTAACGGGCTGCGCCTCGACCTCGTCGACGAATGGGCCGCGAGCGACGCCGATATTGCGACGCACCCCGAATGGGCCGAAGAGCGTTACCAGCCGATGTTTCTGCTTTTTGCGACGACTCGTGGCGAACGGCCCGTCGCCCCTCCCAAGACCGGACTAAACTGATGGCCCTTCCGCCGCGCAGCAGCAAGCCCAACAAGCCCGACACGACCCAGCCGTTCAAGACCGCGGTGGGGGCGACGGTGCGTGCCATTGGCGGCAAGCGCGAGCTGGAAGTGAGCTTCTCGGCCGATCGGCCCATGCTGACCGCAGACAAGGCCCGCCTTGCCAACCTGCCGCGCCTGCCGACGCTGCGCGATATCGCCATTGCCCGCGGCCAGGGCGACGCCATGGCCATGCGGCTCGCCAGCCACGACCCCGAGACCCACCGCAAGCGCGCGCCCGCCGAGCCAGAGGCGCGTGCCGCCTATGACGCGCTGGAGCAGGCACGCGTCGAGGCGCTGGGTGCCGTGCGGATGCCCGGCATGGCCGGCAACATCCATGAGATGCTGGAAGACCGGCTGTTCCGCCAGAACTTCGCCGAGGTTTCGGACAAGTCAGATGCCCCTCTAGCCGAAGCGCTCGGCCTCATCCTGCGCGAGCGCGTCGCCGGCATCAGCATTCCGCCCTCGGGAAACGCCCTGGTGGAACTCTGGCGCTCGGAGATCGAGCAGAAGGCCGGCACATCGCTGACCACGCTGCTCACCCGCTTCGAGGATCAGGAGCTGTTCAGCCGCGCCACGCGCCAGCTGCTGCGCGACCTCAACCTCGTGCCCGACAGCGACCTCGATGACGGCGAGAGCGATGACTCGGAAGGCGATGACGAGAACGAGCCCGAACGCGGCCAGGACGACGAGAAGACCCCCGAGCAGGGCGACGGCGAGAGCGAGGACGCCGAGGCCGATGAGGACCAGACTCCCGGCCAATCCGAGGAGCAGGGCGAAGTCGAGGGCGCGGAGATGGATTTCTCCGAGACCGACGACGACGAGAGTTCGGAATCGGGCGAAGACATGCCCAATCCGCCTCCGCCCGGTGCCAACGCCAAGGAGTTCTCGAACGCCTTCAACTACAAGGTGTTCACCCAGAAGTTCGACGAGGTGGTACGCGCGCCCGACCTCTGCCCGCCCGAGGAGCTCGACCAGCTCCGCGCCCTGCTCGACAAGCAGCTCGAAAACCTGGCCGGCGCCGTGGCACGGCTCGCCAACAAGCTGCAGCGCCGGCTGATGGCGCAGCAGAGCCGATCGTGGGAGTTCGACCTCGAGGAAGGCCTGCTCGACACGGCGCGCCTCACCCGCGTGGTGACCGATCCGCTGCAGGCGCTGAGCTTCAAGGTCGAGCGGGACACCGATTTCCGCGACACCTGCGTCACCCTGCTGCTCGACAATTCTGGCTCGATGCGCGGCCGCCCGATCACCATCGCGGCGATCTGCGGTGACATCCTCGCCCGCACGCTGGAGCGCTGCGGCGTGAAGGTCGAAATCCTCGGCTTCACGACCCGCGCCTGGAAGGGCGGCAAGAGCCGCGAGGCCTGGCTCGAGGCGGGGCGTCCGCCCAACCCGGGCCGCGTCAACGACATCCGCCACATCATCTACAAGGCGGCCGACGAGCCGTGG
>JAEYYP010000403.1 GCA_023428425.1 Pseudomonadota bacterium | reverse complement strand
GCGCCCAGCCGACGGTGCGACTTACATGCGGTTGCCGCTATCGGCGTTGAACACCGAACCGCGAGCAGGGTCAAACCCGACCAGTACCTTCTGGCCAGGCTGCAGGTCGACTTCGGCATCGGCGCGCAGGGTGAGCGACTGGCCGGCAAGAGTGGTCCAGGCAACGGTCTCGGCGCCCATCGGCTCGACGATCTCGATCTCGCTCTCGAACTGGAACGGCATCTTGCGAGCATCCTCACCCACCTGCACGTGCTCCGGGCGGATACCCAGCACAGCGTTGCCGCTGGTCGGACCTTCGAAGGCGTAGCTGCCCATCGGGATGGACGTGTCACCGCTCTTGAAGGTACCGCTCGCCAGGTTGCCATTGAGGAAGTTCATCGACGGCGAGCCAATGAAGCCGGCCACGAACAGGTTGGTCGGCTTGTTGTAGATGGTATGCGGATCGGCCAGTTGCTGGATAACGCCGTTCTTCATGATCGCGATGCGGTCGGCCAGCGTCATGGCCTCGATCTGGTCGTGGGTGACGTAGATCATGGTGTTCTTGAGCCGCTGGTGCAGCCGCTTGATCTCGACACGCAGGTCGTTGCGCAGCTTGGCGTCGAGGTTCGACAGCGGCTCGTCGAACAGGAAGACGTCCACGTCACGCACCAGGGCGCGGCCGATGGCGACGCGCTGGCGCTGGCCGCCCGACAGCTCGACCGGCTTGCGCTTCAGCAGCGGCTCGATCTGCAGGATTTCCGAGGCGCGCTTCACCCTCTGCTCGATGTCGGCCTTCGGCATGCCGGCGACGCGCAGGCCGAAGCTGAGGTTCCGCTCAACCGTCATCTGCGGATAGAGCGCATAGGACTGGAACACCATGCCGATGCCGCGGTCCTTGGGCTCTTCCCAGGTGACGTTCTTGCCCGAGATGTGGATCTGCCCTTCGGAAACGTCGAGCAGGCCGGCGATGCAGTTGAGCAGCGTGGACTTGCCGCAGCCCGAAGGCCCGAGCAGCACGATGAACTCGCCGTCGGCGATGTCGAGGTTCAACCGGTCGAGCACCTTCACGGCGCCGTAGTTCAGGGACAGGTCCTTGATTTGTACGCTGGTAGCCATTCTCAGCCTTTCACGGCGCCGGCAGCAATACCGCGGACGAACCACTTGCCGGAAACGAAGTAGACGATCAGCGGCACGGCACCCGTGAGGATGGTGGCCGCCATGTTGGTGCTGTACTCGACGGTGCCCGTCGACGTGCGCACGATGTTGTTCAGCTGCACGGTCATCGGCAGGTTCTCGCGGCCGGCGAACACCAGGCCGAAGATGAAGTCGTTCCAGATGCCCGTGACCTGCAGGATGACGGCGACGATGGTGATCGGCACCGACATGGGCAGCATCACCGAGAAGAAGATGCGCCAGAATCCTGCCCCGTCGACACGCGCGGCCTTGAACAGCTCGGCCGGCAGCGACGCGAAGAAGTTGCGGAACAAGAGCGTCAGGATCGGCATGCCGAAGATCGAGTGCACAATGACGATGCCCGGCAGCGTGCCGAACAGGGTGCCGCCCCATGGCAGCTTGACGCTGCTCAGAGCGAAGATGATCGGGTAGACCAGCACCTGGAACGGCACGAAAGCGCCGAATACCAAGAGGCCGAACATCAGTTCCGAACCGCGGAAGCGCCAGAAGCTGAGCGCGTATCCGTTGAGCATCGACAGGACGATCGAGATCGGAACCGCCAGCAGGGTGATCTTCACCGAGTTGAAGAAGCCCGGTGCGAGGCCATTGCAGTCTCGGCCGGTACAGGCCGAACTCCAGGCCTTGAACCAGTAGTCGAGCGTCGGGTTCAACGGCAGGGCGAAGATGTTGCCACCCCGGATCTCGTCCATGGGCTTCATCGAGGTGAGAATCATCACCGCGAGCGGGATCAGGAAGAAGATCGCCGCGACGATGAGGAAGGCGTAGATGCCGATACGGGCCGGCGTCAGGCGCCGGGGCTTCGGGCCCGATGGCTCGACGCCATAGGTTGACGTGGCGGAGCTCATGTTGCCCTCGCTTTGATGCGCGCAGCGCGCCAACGGAAGAATGCCTGCAGCAGGATCAGCGCGGCGATGGGAAGCAGCATCACGGTCGCGCCGGCCGTACCCTGTGCCACGTTGCGCGCGTTGATGCTGTCGATGACGTAGGTGGCAGGCATCTGCGTCGAGATGCCGGGCCCACCGCCGGTCATGGCGATGACGATGTCGAAGGTCCGCACAGTGTTGACCACCAGCAGAACCAGCGCCGTCGCGGTGGCGCCGCGCATCATCGGGATGACCACGGATACGTAGGTGCGCCAGGTCGGGATACCGTCGATCTTCGCGGCCTTCCATATCTCCTCATCGACGCCGCGGAGCCCAGCGAGCAGGATCGCCATCGTGACACCGACACCGTTCCAAGTGGAGGCGATGATCATGCCATAGAGCGCCGTGTTGCCATTGGCGAGCGGCGCGAATGTGAAATCGGCGAAACCGAGGCTGCGCACATAGGCCTGCAAGCCCCAGATCGGGTCGAGCATCAACTGCCAGACCAGACCGGTGATCACGGCCGACAGCGCAAACGGATAGAGGAAGATGGTGCGGAAGGTGTCTTCGCCCTTGATGCGCTGGTCCATCGCCACGGCAAGCAGGAAGCCCAGCACCAGGCACAGTCCGATATGCCCGAAGCCGTAGAGCCAGATGTTGGCTACAGATTGCACCCAGCGGGCGGTCGACCACAGGATGTCGTACTGACGCATCCCGACGAAGTCGATGTTGATGAGGAAGAACTTGGTATTGGTGAACGACAGGACCACCGTGAAGGTGATGCCGATCACGAAGACGCCTACGGCCACGATCATCATCGGAAGCGTGCCGATTATGGCGGGCAGTTTGCCCATGAGGCGCCGACGTCTGGCCCTCGCTTTGAGCTGGCGCTCGGCGAGCCCTTGCTCAGTCGCAGTAATGGTGGTCACTCGTGCTCGATCCCCGCATAACC
>JAEYYP010000382.1 GCA_023428425.1 Pseudomonadota bacterium | reverse complement strand
TTCCGCACTTTCGCCTCAATACGCAAGGAATAAGGCGGGGGGTACGACCCCGCCAAGGCCACCCTCCGCACCCGATAGAGCTTCAATGCAGCAGACCGTTCGTTTCGCCCCACTTCTCGTCGCCGTTCTGCTCGCCGGGTGCAGCTCCACGCCGTCCTCGAACCTGCAGGCGCAGCCGACCCCGATCCAGCCGACTCCAGGGTCGGTGCTGACGCCGGTTGCGGTGGAGCCGGCGCAGCCGATCGTGGTGGCGGTGAACGCGCAGACGGCAGGTGACGCCAGCGCCTTCGTCGATGCCGGCGCCTATGCCAAGCTTTCGGGCACCGACCGTGCCGAGGCGGCGACAGCGCAGATCAACGCGCTCAACTTCGGCCGACCGGGCGCGCCGCGCAACTGGGGCAAGACGGGGGCAACGTCGGGCAGCGTGACGGTCGGGCCGTATGTGCAGGTGAACAATACCAGCTGCCGCAATTTCACCCATGTGGTGACGATCACCGGCGCCGCTTTCACCAAGCAGGGCACCGCCTGCAAGGACGCCACGGGCAACTGGACCGTGGCCGGCTGAGGTCACGCCGAAGCGTCGGGCGGCAGCCCGATGTCGCGTTTACGCGCACCTCATTGATAATGTTTATTTACCTCGGGGCGGTAGGCTCGACCTACCTTTGGCACCTCTCGCCCCGACGGACCTATGCCCGAACCCTCTGCCAGCCAGACCAAGACGCAGACTGCGCCAACGCGAGGCGCGCGCGCCCATGCCGGTCGGCCATTCTTTGGGCTGATCGACGCGGTTCTGGTGCCGGACCCGGCGACCTTCGATTTCGACGGGGCGATCGCCGAGTCGCACGCGCAGGCGATCTGGACCTGGATGTCGCGCGATGTGGCGCCTGACCTGATGCGGCTCGACCTGTCGCCGGACGACCCGGCGGCGCGCGAGGAACTCGACCGGGCCATGCCGGAGATCCTGCAGCGTTCGCGCGACGCGGTGACCGCCGCGACCGCCAATGCCGAAGCGGAACGCCGCCTGATCATCCAGGTGGGAGGCGAAGCCGCCTACGGCCGGATGGCGGTGGTGCGCAACGCGCTGAAGTGCCGGAACCTGATGGACAAGGCACAGAGCTTCGGCCGTGCCGCCAACACCATGGGCGACGAGGCGGCGCTGGGCATGGCGCTGCAGTCCATGCCGCTCAACGATCATGCCGTCACGGCACTGCTGATGCAGAGCGCGATGGGCCAGGTGCAAAGCCCGACCAAGCTGATGCAGGCCGTGATTCGCATCTCCGGCGCCGCGACCGAGCAGGCAATCCTGCGCGCCGGGTTCGGGCCGCTGGTCGATGCCATCTTCTCGCATGCGCAGGCGCAAATTCCGGCGCTGCAGCAATATGGCGCGTTCGCCGATATCGACATGGTGTGCCGCGCCATCGATCGCTTCCACCGGTTGATGCGCGCCGTGATGGGCTTTGTCGAACTGAATCGCCTGTCACGCTGGTCGTCGATCGCCGCCGGGCTGACGACCACGGTGTCCGAGCTGGTCGAGCCCAAGCTCAAGGATGTCGGCCCTTCCATCAACCTGGCGTTGCGCCGGCATGCCGGCACCGACCGCGTCGATGCCGAACAGCTGCTCGCGGCGCTCAACGGCTGCTACGTGCTGGCGACGGTGCGGGACTCGCGGGAGTCGCTGGCGCTCAACGCCCTGTTCGACCAGACCTGGCAGCAGGTGGGGCAGGCGCTCGAAATCCACGTGCAGCGCAACCTCGAACTGTTCCGCTCCAATCCCTCCGACCGCGTCACCGGGCAGCGCCTCGACGCCGCCATCAAGATGGCCGAACTGCGCTTCAACGGCGAGTATGCCGAGGTGCTGAAGCGCGCCCGCGACAGCGCCGAGCGGCGGGTTTCCTAGCGCTTCGCCTGCAGTTTCTCCGTTACCTTCGACGACACGGCGCCGCTGCTGTCGCGCACGAACAGCGTGCCATCGGGCGCGGGCGTGCCGATGACCGCGATGCCGCCCGGCGCGCCGCCCGGAGCAGGCGCGTAGACGACGCCGATGGCCTTCAGCGGATCAAGGTGTTCGGAGCGCTCGAAGATCAGGCAGCCCGGCTCGAAGTGCCGCGGATCGAACGGGGTGACCACGCAGACCTGCGGCTTTGGCCCGAAGCGGCCGGTGAGATAGGCGGGAACAGGTGGTGTCCCATCGGCCACGGGCTCGGCCGGGACGGTCCACTCGCCACCGGTGATGTCGCCCGAGATGCCCCCGCGCTCCGCCGCGACGGGACCCGCGTCGCGGGGTTGCATCGCCCCGATCTGCACGGCAGCGGCAATGTCGCCGAGGCTGAGCGCTACCGGGTGCTGCGCCAGTTCGGGCGCCGCGGAGCGACGGGTGACGAGGCTGATGCCACGATCGAGATAGGCCGGGCCGGTGACGCGGCGCGGTGCCACCGGCGTTGGCGCGTCGGGCGTCTCGAAGGCGGTGTCGATGCGGATGTCGTCGAACGGGGCAGGTGGCTTGCCCAGCGCCACGGCCACGGCCGCGCGGGCGCTGCCGATGGCGGCCGTCGTCGAGCGCCAGCCCGCGGCCGCTCCCACCAGAACGAGGTTATCACGCGTGCCTCGCGCTGAGAGCCAGTGGTTCGGCGCATCCCAGCCGACATTGCCACCGGCCGAGAGCCACAGGGTGAGGTCGGGTTGCCAGCTGCCCGCGGCGATCAGCGTGTCGGTCTCGATGGTCTGGCTGTCCTGGGCGATATCGTCGATGGCGACGGCGAAGCCGACGCGCAGGCCGGGCTCGTTGCGCTTGATCGCGTCGACGCGGCTGGCGACGAGGCCGGAGCCGAGCGTGATGCCGCTCGCCTTGGCGAAATCGACGAAGCGCGAATGCGGGTTGATGCGGGTATCGACGATGCGCTGCACCGCCACGCCCGCGTCCGCTGCCTGCAGCGCCAGGCGGTAGGCGAAGCTGTGCGGTGTGTTGACGATCGCCCGCTTGCCGACCCAGATGCCGTAGCGCCGGGCCCGGGCATGGGCGGCAAGCGCGCCGACGACGCCGGGTGCGCGGTTGCCCGCGAATACCGGCAGCCGCTCGAGCGCTCCGGTGGCGAGGATGATGGTGCCGGCGGTGACCGCGACGACTCGCGAACGGAGCCGGGTGCCCTCCGCTACCACCTGGTGCACCTTGACGGTGGTTCCATCGATGGCGAAGGCTTCGGCGCCGAGGAGGCGGGTGACAGGTGCCTTGCCGTCGAGCGCCTGCACCAGGCCGTCGAGCGTTTCGTCGGGCGAGTCCTCGGCCTCCACGGCGCCGAAGAAGCGGATGGAGCCGCCGAGGCTCGGGGTCCGCTCGATGATCACCGCGCTTTTGCCCGCGGCAGCCGCGGTGCCCGCCGCAGCGAGCCCGGCCACGCCGCCGCCGATGATGGCGAAGTCGACGCTCAGTTGCTCATCGGGCGCCGCGCCGCGCCAGGGTTCCGGCGCTGGCGGTACGTCGCCATAGCGATGATTGAGGGTGCGGTTAGGGCCGACCATCAGGTGGCGGATGGCACCTAGCAGGCCACCCGGCGCAATCGGGTCGCGCCTGACGCCGATGGTGGTGAACTCGGCCCCGTCGATTGCCGGCGTACGATCCATCGGCAATGGCCCACTGGTCCGGGTGGCGACCAACGGCGCGAAAGTCTCGTCCAGCGCCAGCGGAATATCGGCATGCCGGCCCGCGGACTGAATGCCGTTGGCGAGCGCCGCCGACAGCACGGTGTCGCCGGCAAAGCCCACGACCTCGCGGCCATTGAGGCGGAAGCGCAGTGGACGCGCGCGATCGAGGTCCGATCCGCCGAAGCCGTGGCGGGCATCGGCGGGGAGGCGGTGGGGCTGGTCGGTCATGCGGACGCCATCGCGTCGAACTCGGCGGCGTTGAGGCGCAGATTGCCGCGCGTCGCGCCATGCGCGGCGAACCAGGCCGCTTCGTCCTCCGTCGCTACCCCGGCGAGCTGCCGCGCGATGGCCGGGGCAAAGAAGGCACCCGCGAGGCCGAAGCCGGCAAGGTGGGTGAGCTTGATGCCCCGGGCCGGCGCGAGCAGCGGCGCGCCGTCGCTGGTACCGAGTGCGTCGAACCGGGCCTCGCCGGCGCGCCGGAGCGGCAGCGAGCGCGGACTGGCGCTGGCCACCCGCGCTTCCACGGTGCTGCGATCGCCGATGAGCGTCGCGGCGAGCGGCCCCTTTGCCTCCTGCCGCAGCACGAGGCCGCGGTCGAGCCACAGGCTCAACGGCACCGGCGCAGGCCTGGCCGGCTGAAGCAGCAGGGCGGTCGCCGTGGTGCGGATGATGGCCCGGTCCCACGTCTCGGTCGACAGGTGGGCGAGAACAGCCGCATCGTCGGCAAGCAGGACCGCCGCCGCCTCGGCTTCAGTTTTCGCCCCGACGATCCGCGCCGTGCCATCCTTGCGGATTGTAACCGTCGTATCGTCCGGATCTAGCCGCCGGACGTCGGCTGCGTCGAGCCAGGCTTCGAGAGCGGGCGCGAAAGTGTGGTGGACGAGAAGGTGCTGGCCACGCACGCGCAGCAGCCGACCCTCGCTGATCGTCCGGTCAGCGATCCGCTCGACGTCGATGCCGAGCAACTGCGCCAGATGCTGGAAATGCCCGAGCGCCGCCATCCCCGCCCGGCTCTCCGCAACGAGCAACGGATCGACCCTTTCGGTGAGATTGCGCCCGATGCCGTTGACCAGCTTCAGCGTTTCCGCGGCGAGGCGTTTCAGGAGGATCAGGGTCTGCGGGCGGGTGACGGGCGCGATGCTGCAGTCGAAACGCCGCTCCAGCCCGAAGGACGAGTAGGGCTCGGCGACAAGGCATACCCTCCGTCCGTGCTCGCGCCTGAGCAGGCCCGCGACGAGCCCGGCGAGCGGCGTCGAGCCGATGATCAGGTGGTCGTAGGCGCTGTCCTGCATGCCGTCCCCGAGGCGATTCGCGTCCGTTGTAGTGGACTGCGGCAATGCGCCTCCCACACTTTGATGTGCACCGGTGCATATTCCGCCCGAATGCCATTATATCGGCGCGACTTCATCTCGCGTCGCCGAAGGCAGATTCCTGCACATGCTTTTTTGGTTGCTTGCTCTCCTCGTTACCGCCATTGCCTGCGTCGCGCTCTATTATGCGGGCGCCGGGCGGCGGATCGATACGCCGACGGACGCCGAGGATCCGGCGGAACTCGCGCACCTGAAGCTGCAGCTGCGTGAGATCGAGTCCGACGCCGCGCTGGGTCGGCTCGAGCCAGCCGAGGCCATCGCGGCCCGGGCCGAGGTGGCGCGTGAGGTGATGCGGGTGAAGGCGGAAGCAACGGCGAAGACCGGTGGCAAGGCCCCGAGGCAGCTGCTGGTCGGCGTGGCGGTGGCGGCGACTGCGCTGCTCAGCGTCGGGGTCTACGCCGCGCTCGGCCGTCCCGAACTGCCCGCGGCGCCGCTGGAGGCCCGTGCCGACATCCCGCCCCGCGACATGACCCTCGACACCGCCGTGGCCCAGATCGAAAAGCGGCTGCAGCAGGCTCCGGACGAACTCCAGGGCTGGACGGTGATCGCTCCCGCCTACATGCAGCTCGGTCGCTTCGGCGATGCGGCCAACGCGCTGCGCAAGGTCATCGAGCTCGATGGCGCCACGGCCGACCGCGAGACCGACCTCGGCGAAGCGCTGATGATGGCGGCCGGAGGCAGCGCCACGGGCGAGCCGCTGGCGTTGTTCAAAAGTGCGGCGGGACGCGATCCGACACATGTCCGCTCGCGCTACTACATTGCCGGTGAGGCGATGCAGCGCGGCGACTTCGCGACGGCCAAGGCCGACTGGGAGGCGCTCATCGCGCTGGGCAAGGGCGACGAGCCCTGGCTGCCCAACGCGCAAGCCGGGCTCGAGGCTGCGATTGCTTCGCTGAACGGTGACGTGCAACTGCCCGACGATACCGCCGTGGCGGCCATGGTCGACGGACTGGCGGCGCGGCTCGAGCAGAATGGCGGTACGATCGACGAATGGACGCGCCTCGTCCGCTCGCGGCTTGTCCAGGGTCAAAACGACCTGGCTCAGGAAGCGTATGACGCGGCCCGCAAGGCCTATCCGGACGCCCGCGTGCGTACCGAACTGGACGTCCTTGCGGCAGATAACGGATTGGTGGCAAGAAATTGACCCGTAAGCAGAAACGCCTGTCGATCATCGCCGGTCTCGGCGCCGTGCTCGTCGTCGCCGCCGGGCTGATCTTCTTCGCCCTGCGCGACCAGATCGTGTTCTTCTATTCCCCGAGCGAAATCCTCGAGAAGCAGATTGCCGCCGGCACCCCGATTCGGCTGGGCGGGCTGGTGAAGGAGAACTCCTGCTCCCGCGCCGGCGAGACGACCGACTTCATCGTCACCGACGGGGCGACCGAAATGACGGTGGCCTATACCGGCCTGCTGCCCGACCTGTTCCGCTCCAACCAGGGCGTGGTGGTCGAGGGTGCGATGGCGACGGATGGCCGGTTCACCGCCTCCAACGTGCTCGCCAAGCACGACGAGAACTACATGCCCAAGGAAGTGGTCGACAAGCTGAAGGCCACCGGCGAGTGGCAGCGCGAAACCACCGCGATGCCCGAGGTGCTCGCAAACGACAACTGCTCGGCCCGCACCTTGGCGCAGGCCGTGGCAGCGACGGGGACGTGAGGATGGGCGTGGTCTTGAAGCTCAGGTCTGGCAGCAGCGCCTCCTCCCGCTTGGCGAGGCGGTCGTTGTGGCTCCATGCCGTACGAACAGGCGCCCACCGGCCCCCTTGCGGGGCGGGTAGCGCAGCTTGTGAGCGGAGCGAGCTAGCGGAGCTAGGGAGGGGGTATTGCCGAGGCGTGGGTGAGTACCCCCCTCCTAGCTTCGCTAGGCGGCAAAGCCGCCGAGCTGCGCTACCTCCCCCGCAAGGGCGGGAGGTGACGCGCGTTGCCTCGTTCTGCACCCGCCAGCCCCCCCGGACCATGGCCCAGCAATCGGAGGGCCACGTATGAGCATTGAACTCGGGCATTTCGCGCTGATCCTGGCCTTCGGCATCGCGTCGGTGTCGGCGGTGATGGGGCTGGTATTCTGGAAGCGTGATGCGTTTGCCGGGTACCTGCAGCAGGGCGCCCTGTTGCAGTTCCTGCTGGTCGCGGCCGCTTTCGGCGCGCTGATCCAGGCCTTCGTCGTCTCCGATTTCTCGTTGAAGCTCGCCGCCGAGCACTCCCACTCGCTGCAGCCGCTGATCTACAAGGTCACCGCCGTGTGGGGGAACCATGAAGGCTCGATGGTGCTGTGGGTGCTGATCCTCGTGATCATGGGCGCCGCCGTCGCCGCCTTCGGCCGCAGCCTGCCCAAGGACCTGCTGACGCTGGTGCTGTCCATGCAGAGCCTGCTGACCGCGGCCTTCCTCGGCTTCACCATCTTCACCTCCAACCCGTTCGCTCGCCTCGCCAGCCCGCCGTTCGAGGGGCAGGACCTCAACCCGGTGCTGCAGGATATCGGCCTCGCCATCCATCCGCCGCTGCTCTACGCCGGCTATGTCGGCTTCTCGATCTGCTTCAGCTTCGCCATCGCGGCGCTGATCTCGGGCAAGATCGATGCGGCCTGGGCTCGCTGGGTTCGGCCGTGGACGCTGTTCAGCTGGGCCTTCCTCACCCTCGGCATCGCCATGGGGTCGTACTGGGCTTATTACGAACTGGGCTGGGGCGGCTGGTGGTTCTGGGACCCGGTGGAGAACGCCAGTTTCATGCCGTGGCTCGCCGGCACCGCGCTGCTCCACTCGGCGCTCGTGATGGAAAAGCGCAACGCGCTGAAGATCTGGACGATCTTCCTGTCCATCATCACCTTCTCGCTGAGCCTGCTCGGCACCTTCATGGTGCGTTCGGGCATCCTCACGTCGGTGCATACCTTCGCCTCCGACCCGACGCGCGGCATGGTGATCCTCGCGCTGTTGGCGCTGTTCATCGGCGGCGCGTTCGCCCTCTTCGCCTTCCGGGCCGGATCGCTGAAGCATGGTGGCCTGTTCGCGCCAATCTCGCGCGAAGGCGCGCTCATCCTCAACAACCTCTTCCTCGCCTCGGCGACGGCGGCGGTGCTGGTGGGGACGCTCTATCCGCTGCTGCTCGATGCGCTGACCGGCGAGACGATCTCCGTCGGCGCGCCGTTCTTCGACTTCACCTTCGGCATCATCATGGTGCCGCTGCTGATCGTGCTGCCGTTCGGGCCCTTCCTCGGCTGGAAGCGCGGCGACCTGATCGCGGTGACTCAGAGGTTGGCCGGTGCCGCCGGATTGACGCTGTTCGCCACCATTCTCTGCTTCGCGCTCACCGGTGCCTCGATCTCGCTGGCGCCACTCGGGCTGCTGCTCGGCTTCTGGGTGAGTTTCGGTGCGCTGGCCGAACTGATCGACCGGGCGAAGTTCTTTCGCACCGACGTCGTCACCTCGTTCCGTCGCCTGTTCGGCCTGCCGCGCACCGCCTGGGCCACGGCGCTCGCGCATCTGGGCGTGGGCCTGTCGGTCATCGGCATCGTGGCCGCCAGCGCCTGGCAGGACGAGGTGGTAACCACCATGACCGCAGGGCAGGTGGCGACCATCGCCGGCCATGAGGTGAGTTTCCAGGGCATCCGGCACGAGGAAGGTCCGAACTTCAGCTCTGACACCGGGACCTTCTCCGTGCGCGCGCCAGGCGGCGACATTCGGACGGCCGCCGCGGAGCGACGCACCTACGTGGCGAGCGGCATGCCGACTACCGAGGCGGCGATCCTCACCTATGGTTTCAGCCAGCTCTACCTGCAGCTCGGCGAGCCGCAGGCCGACGGCCAGTCCGTGGTGAGGCTGTGGTACAAGCCCTACGTGACGCTGATCTGGCTCGGCTGCGTGCTGATGGCCGGCGCCGGCTTCCTGTCGCTCAGCTACCGTCGGCTGCGCATCGGTGCGCCCAAGCCGGCCCAGGCGCGGGTGGCCGCGGAATGAGGTGGATCGTCGCCCTGGTCCTGCTGCTGACGCTGAGTGCCCCGGCGCTGGCCGTGCGGCCCGACGAGGTGCTGGCCGACCCGGCGCTCGAATCCAGGGCGCGCGACATTTCGGCGGGGCTGCGCTGCCTCGTCTGCCAGAACCAGTCGATCGACGATTCCGAGGCCGACCTCGCCCGCGACCTTCGCTTGATCGTGCGCGAGCGGCTGACGGCCGGTGACACCGATGACGAGGTGCGGTCGTTTCTCGTGGCACGCTACGGCGAATACGTGCTGCTCAATCCGGTCATGGCCCCGCATACACTGCTGCTGTGGGTCGCCGGCCCGCTGGTGCTGGTGGGTGGAGCGGTGGTCGTGTTCGTCGCAGCGCGGCGGAAACGCAAGGTGGCGACCGGCGCAAGCGAGTTGACCACCGAGGAAGCCGAAGCGCTGCGCGAGCTCGAGGGGAAGTAGGGAACATCGCCTTCTCCCCCTGTGGATAAGTCAGAACATTCTGCGGCTTCCCCCATTGCTTCTCGCGAACTGAAGCCCCTTGCCAGCCCACCCCTCCCTCGTGAATATCCCGCCCATCGAGGGCAGGATTCCATGATCAAGATCAGCCACAATTGGTCCGAGCACGTCGCGTTCGGGGCGGCTTCGACGCACTATCCGCAGACTGTCGCCGAGGTGCAGGAGATCGTTCGCGCCGCGGACAAGGTGCGCGTTGTCGGGGCGCGGCACTCGTTCAACCACATCGCCGATACGACCGGTGCACTGGTGTCGCTGCGTGCCCTGCCGCGCCGCGCCGAGATCGACCGGGCGGCGCAGACCGTCACCATCGATGGCGGAACGACCTACGCCGAGCTGGCGCCGGTGATCGATGCGGCGGGCTTCGCGCTCTTCAACCTGCCGTCGGTGCCGGATTTCACCATCGTCGGCGCGGTATCGACCGCGACGCACGGCTCGGGCAACCACAACCGCAACCTGGCGTCTTCGGTCGCGGGCATCGAGATCGTCACCGCCTTGGGCGACCTGCTGACACTGAAGCGGGGCGACCGTGATTTCGATGGCGCCGTGGTCGGCCTCGGTGCGCTCGGCGTCGTGGTGGCGCTGACGCTGGACCTGGTGCCGCGCTTCGACATCCGCCAGACCGTGTATCGCAACCTGCCGTTCGACACGGTGGTCGAGAATTTCCATGAGCTGATGGGCAGCGCCTATTCAGTCAGCCTCTTCACCCACTGGAACAGCGAGTTCGTCGACCAGGCCTGGCTTAAGGACCTGTCCAGCGCGCCCCCGCCGGGCGGGGGCTTCTTCGGCGGTGCCGCTGCCACCGGCGAGATGAGCCCGGTGCTGGGCAAGGAGCCCTACGGCACGACCGGCCAGTTGGGCAGCGTCGGTGCGTGGTATGACCGGCTGCCGCATGCGCGGATCGGGGCCTTGCCGACCGAGGGCTATGAGTACCAGTCGGAGTATTTCGTCGCCCGCAACGATGCGCCTGCGGCGATGCGGGCGCTCAAGGACGTGCAGTCGGCGCTCCACCCGGCGCTGGTGGTGTCCGAGGTGCGCACCGTCGCGGGCGACGATCTCTGGCTCAGCACCAATAGCGGGGGCGACAGTGTGGGCTTCCACTTCTCGATGGCGCGCGACTGGCCCGAGGTCAGCAAGGCGCTGAAGGTGATCGAGGCGGCGCTCGCGCCCTTCGGGCCGCGCCCGCACTGGGGCAAGCTGTTCGTGATGCCGGCGTCCGAGGTCAGGGCAGGGCATCCGCGCCTTGCGGACTTCCGGGCGCTCGCTGCCCGCCACGACCCGGCCGGCAAGTTCCGCAACGCCTTCCTCGACGAATACGTCTTCTGAGCAGGGGCCCGGAACATTACCAACGTTTAACCCTCGTGACACGGTGCAGAAAGGCGACGCACTCCATATCTCCGGTCCATTCGATGCATGCCTGACCAAGGAGATCTTCATGCGCTCGACTTTCTCTTCCCGTGCCCGTCGCTGGATCGGCGCCTCGGCCCTGGCGATTCTCGCCGGCCTCGGCGGTGGTACCGCCTTCGTCGCCGCGACCGCTCCGACCATCGCGCAGCAGGACGCCAAGCTCGTTCCCGCCGCACAGATCATGGCGCCCGCCGTCACCACGGCGCCGAGCTTCGCCGACCTCGTCGAGGCCGTTAAGCCCGCCGTCGTTTCCATCGTCGTCGAAGGCAACGAGCGGGAGAGCCGCCAGCTGCAGCGCGGTGGCCGCCAGTTCAACTTCAACTTCCCCGACCTGCCGGACGACCATCCGTTCAAGGACTTCTTCGACCAGTTCGGCCAGGATCAGCAGCCGGGCCAGGGCCGCGAGAGGGCGCCGCGCCGCTTCACCGCTGCCGGTTCGGGCTTCGTGATTTCGGGTGACGGCTACATCGTCACCAACAACCACGTGGTCGACAACGCCGAGAAGGTCACCGTGGTCTTCGACGACGGCACCGAGCGCGAGGCCAAGGTCATCGGCACCGACGTCAAGACCGACCTCGCGGTCGTCAAGATCGACGGCGAGACCGACCTGCCTTTCGTCAAGCTCAGCGAGACCGAGCCGCGCGTCGGCGAATGGGTCGTTGCCGTGGGCAATCCCTTCGGCCTCGGCGGCACCGTGACCGCCGGCATCATCTCAGCCCGCGGCCGTGACATCCAGGGCTCGGCCTATGGCGATTTCCTGCAGATCGACGCGGCGGTGAACACCGGCAATTCCGGTGGCCCCGACTTCAACATGCAGGGCGAAGTCGTCGGCGTGAACACCGCCATCTTCTCCCCGAACGGTGGCAATGTCGGCATCGCCTTCGCCATTCCGGCCAGCGTGGTGAAGCAGGTCACCGACCAGCTGATCTCGTCGGGCACCGTGACGCGCGGCTTCCTCGGCGTCGGCATCCAGGACGTCTCGCGTGACATCGCCGACGGTGTCGGCCTCGATGCGGCCCGCGGCGCGCTCGTCACCGAGCCGACCAAGGACAGCCCTGCCGACAAGGCCGGCGTGAAGTCGGGCGACGTGATCACCGCCGTCGACGGCAAGGAGATCAACAACGCCCTCGACCTGAGCCGCACCATTGCCGGGAAGAACCCGGGCACCAGCGTCGAGCTGACCATCTGGCGCGACGGCGCCGAGACAAAGGTGACGGTGGAACTGGGCAAGCTCGACGAGGCGCAGGTCGCCGACAACGACGCCCAGCAGCAGGCTGAGCCCGACGAGCCGGCGGCTCCCGCCTCGACCAGCGTCGGACTCACCCTCGTTCCGAACTCGGACGGCGAAGGCCTGCTGATCCAGGAGATCGACGAAGGCTCGCCCGCCGCCGAGAAGGGCTTCGCCGTCGGCGACGCCATCCTCGAGGTCAACAACCAGGCCGTGAACTCGGTCAAGGAGTTCGAGGACGCGATCCAGGGCGTCAAGGATGCCGGCCGCGGCACCGCCCTGATCAAGGCCCAGCGCGACGGCAACTCCCGCTTTGTCGGCCTGCCGCTGAGCGCCGACAACTCGTAACGGCAACGGCCCCGGAGCGTGTGCTCCGGGGCTTTCACCAACGACCCGGGACCGGAACTCGCAAGGGTTCCGGTCTTTCCACAAATGACGCAGATTGACCGGCATGCCGGGGGCAACGAGATGAAGATTCTGCTCATCGAAGACGACCGCGAAGCCGCGAGCTACCTCATGCAGGCGCTGGACGAGGCGGGTCACGTCACCCACCATGCCGCCGATGGCGAGACCGGCTACGCCATGGCCTCCTCGATGGACTACGATGTGCTGGTGGTCGACCGCATGTTGCCGCGTCGCGACGGCCTCTCGATCATCGAGAGCCTGCGCGCCGAGGACGACAACACCCCTGTGCTGATCCTGTCGGCGCTCGGCGAGGTCGACGACCGCGTCACCGGCCTCAGGGCAGGGGGCGATGATTATCTCGTGAAGCCCTACGCCTTCACCGAACTGCTCGCCCGCATCGAGGTGCTGGCGCGGCGCTCCTCACCGGCCGAGGCTGCGACCAGCTACGCCGTGGGGGGGCTCAACCTCGACCGGCTGAGTCGAAAGGTCGAACGCGACGGCGAGACCATCCTGCTGCAGCCGCGCGAGTTCCGCCTGCTCGAATACCTGATGAAGAACGCCGGCAAGGTGGTGACCCGCACCATGTTGCTCGAGAATGTCTGGGACTACCACTTCGACCCGCAGACCAACGTCATCGACGTCCATATGTCGCGCCTGCGCGCCAAGATCGACAAGGGCCACGACAACCCGCTGCTGCACACTATCCGTGGCGCTGGCTATATGATCCGCGAGTAGCCCGCCGTGCTGAAGCTGAGCCAGCTGTGGCGCACGACGACCGTCCGCCTCACCGCGACGTTCCTGCTGATCTTCGTCGTCTTTTCGGTGCTGCTGCTTGGCCTCATCTGGTGGCAGAGCACCATGCAGTTGCAGAAGGCGCAGACCGACGCCATCGACCGCGAGGCGGCGGCGCTGGCCCGCATCGATACCGATGGCGGCTTTCGCGAGACGCTGACGGCGGTACTGCGGCTCGCGCAGCAGCCGGGGCCCGGGCTCTATTACGTGGCCGACCCGTCAGGCCAGATGCTGCTCGGCAACATCACCGACCTGCCCGCCGAGGTCCTGTCCGAATCCGGCACCTACACCTTCAACTACGAGCGTTCGGCTCCCCCTGGAGCGGACGAGAATGCGCCGGCGCCGACTGGCACCGCGATGGTGCGGTCGGTGCAGCTCGACTCCGGATTGATCCTCGTGGTCGGGCGCGACGTGGTGGAGCGGCGCGGCTACTCCGCCATCATCCTCTACTGGTTCGGCATCGGCGTCGCCGGCATCATGGTCTTCTCGCTCGTGGCAGGGGTGGTGACCGCCGTGCGGGTGACCCGGCGGGTCGAGACCATCAACGCCACCTCGCGCAAGATCATGTCCGGGTCGCTCTCAGAGCGCGTCCCGGTGACGAAGCGCAACGACGAGTTCGACGGCCTCGCCACCAGCCTCAACCAGATGCTCGACCGCATCGAGCAATTGATGCAGGGCATGAAGGAGGTCACCGACAACGTCGCCCACGACCTCAAGACTCCGCTCACCCGCCTGCGCAACCGCGCCGAATCGGCCCTCCGCGACGGGCAGGGCGACGCAGCTCAGCGCGAGGCGCTGGAAACGACGATCGAGGAGAGCGACAAGCTCATCAAGACCTTCAACGCACTCTTGATGATCGCCCGCGCCGAGGCCGGCACGCCCTCCGGCGCCTTCTCCGAACTGGACCTCAGCGCCGTGGTGGCCGACGTCGCCGAACTCTACGGACCGCTGGCCGAAGATGAAGGACTGGAACTGGTGGCCGAGGTCGCCGAAGGCGTGCGGCTCAAAGGCAACCGCGAACTGCTGGGGCAGGCGCTGGTGAACCTCGTCGAGAACGCCCTGAAATACTACGAGCCGGTCGAGGGCAAGGCCGGCCGTATCACCGTGTCGCTACGCAGGGCCGGGCCGCGCGTGCTGATCGAGGTGGCGGACAACGGGCCGGGCATCCCGGCGGAAGATCGGGCCCGCGTGGTCGAGCGCTTCGTGCGACTGGAGAAGAGCCGCACCATGCCGGGCTCGGGGCTGGGGTTGTCGCTCGTCTCGGCAGTGGCACGTCTGCATGGCGGCGAGTTCCGGATCGAGGAC
>JAEYYP010000332.1 GCA_023428425.1 Pseudomonadota bacterium | reverse complement strand
GGCCCGGCGAGAATGCCGGGCCGCCGCAGATCGCTTCAGCTTACTCGGCGTTCCTCAGCAGTTCGACGAACTGCGTCTGGGCCGCTTCCGGAGTGGTCGCGTCGTTGTAGATCAGGTCCGAGAAGATGGCGTTCTGGGCCGTCGTGAAGGCCTCGTTGCGCCACTGGTTGGCATCCGGGACAACCGAGCCTTCCTGCTTCAGGACGTCGATGGCCGCCTTCATACAGTCATTGGCGAGCGACATGTCGACGTCGTCACGGATCGGGGCCGAGCCCTTGGCGGTGTTGAACAGCGCCTGGGTGCGCGGGTTCACCATCAGCGAGGCCAGCGAGAGCTGAGCGCGCTCGACTTCCGGATCGTTCTGCTTGAAGAACACGAAGATGTCGCCACCGGTGCGGACATACTTCGGCTCGGGAACCAGCGGCCCGAGGAGACAGGCGTAGTCCACGCCCGGCTTCTGGCCGGCAACTTGGAATTCACCCTGTGCCCAGTCGCCCATCACCTGCAGAGCAGCTTCGCCCTGGATGACCAGCGAGGTGGTGTCGGCCCACGAGCGGTTCGGCGAACCATCGTCGGCATACTCGCCCAGACCCTTCAGCGTCTGGAAGGCCTTGAGCACTTCCGGGCCACCGGCGAGCTCGAGATCCTTGTCCTTCCAGATCTTCTCGACAGTTTCCGCACCCAGCTGGGCGAGGATCAGCTGGTTGGCGAGCAGCGAGATCTGCCAGCCACCACCATCACCGCCGACGGCGAACGGGATCACGCCCGCTTCCTTCAGCTTGGGCAGGTCGGCCAGGTACGTATCCCAATCCTTCGGCACTTCGAGACCGGCCTTCTGGAACGCCGCAACCGACGCCCACGCCCAGTTCTGCATGTGGATGTTCACCGGAACACACCACCACTTGCCGTCGATCAGGCACGGCTCGGCGATCTGCGCCGGGCGGATGAAATCGGCCCAGCCCTCTTTTTCGGCCAGTTCGGTCAGGTCGAGCAGCAGCCCGGCGGCGATCAGTTCTTCGTACTGACGGCCCGGGTTGAACTGCGAAGCGTCCGGCGGATCACCGCCGAGAGCACGCTGCATGACGGTGGCGCGAGCGGTCTCACCCAGCGCGATGGCACCGTCGATCCACTTGTCGCCGGTCGCATCGAATTCGTTGGCGAACACGGACACAGCCGCCTGCTCGCCACCGGACGTCCACCAGTGCACGACCTCGACATCAGCGGCTCGTACGGACGTGCTGCCAAGCAGGGCAGCAGCCATCAGGGCCACCGCCGACATAGTAAACTTCATAATGTAGTCCTCCCAACGTTCACCCAGGAGCGCAATCGCCCCTCGCGAAATTGCCTCCGGCGGCTCGGGGCCCTCTCTTGGTGGGGCCGCCCGATGCCGTCAGCGTGTAATCGATTACACGAACTTAAACCAAAGTCCAATGCAATCGATTGCAGGAGTTTCAGACATTCCTTGCGGATGTGTCAAGGTCGATCTAGACAGTGCCCTAGTGGCAGCGGTGAGGGAGTGCTGCCGAGCCATGGTTCTGACCCGGAAAACACCGACAATTCAGGATGTTGCGCGCGAGGCGAACGTCTCGGCGGCAACCGTCAGCCGCGTGCTGTCGAGCCCCGAACGCGTGTCGAAATCCACCCGCGAGCGGGTTCAGGCCGCCGTCAGCGCCACCGGCTACACCATCAATCAGGCCGCCCGGTCCTTGCGCTTGCGCAACGCTCGGACGATTCTGATGGCCGCCCCGAACATCGGCAATCCCTATTACTCTGTGGTGCTGGACGCGGTGATCCGCGCTGCATCGGAGCGCGGATATTCGATGCTGGTCGCGACCCGTATCGGCGATGACCCCGGCCGCTGGCTCGCAGACTACCTGCATTCCAACCGCGCCGACGGACTGCTGCTCTTTGACGGCTCGCTCGACACCTTCGGCATCAATGGCCACGATGCCGAAGGGCCCAACCTGCCGCTGGTCGCCGCATACGACGAAATCCCCGACCCTCGGGTCAACTCGGTGCTTGTGGATAACCGCGCCGCCGCGGCCCGTGCCACCCACTATCTCGTCCGCCTCGGGCATACACGGATCGGCCATCTGATGAGCCCCTCGCGCAACAAGTCTTTCCACGAGCGTCGCCTCGGCTTCGAGCAGGCGATGGGCGAAGCCGGATTGCCGGTGCGGCCCGAGTGGCTGTTCCAGGGCGACCACTCCCTGTCGACCGGCATCGCCGCGGCCGAGCACCTGCTGGCACAGGCCGAACTGCCGTCAGCCATGTTCTGTGGCAATGACGAGATGGCCATAGGCCTTATCCACCGCCTGCGGCTCGCGGGGATCGAGTGCCCGCGCGATATCTCCGTGATCGGCTTCGACGATATCGCTGTGGCGGCCTTCTTCGCTCCGCCGCTCACCACCATGCGGCAGCCGCGCGAGGAGATTGGCCGCGTCGCCACCAATACGCTGATCGACGTCATCGAAGGCATCATCCCCGGCGACGAGCCTGTGCACGTGACGTTGCGGGCCGACCTGATTGCCCGCGAAAGCACTCGCCGCGCCTGAAACCCGTTGCGCCCAGACGTGCGGGATGCCAGACAAGTTCCGGGGACTTGGGACACATCTTGGCATCAGTATCCGCGATCGAGGGCGGCGCCGGAACGGCGACGGCAAGAGGACGCAACGTCGTTCTGCTGCAGGTCGCCGTCGCGTTCTTTGTCCTGCTCAAGATTGTCTACGCCGTGATGGTGCCGCCCAACGGCGATGAGGCGTACTACTGGCTGTGGGGCGGTCACCTGCAGCTCTCCTACTACGATCACGCCCCGATGGTGGGCTGGGTATCTGGTCTGGCCCGCATGGTTGGCGGGTGGACTCCCGCCGCCCTGCATCTGCCCGCCTTCGCGACCTTCCTAGTTCTGGCGTTCACGCTGCACAGGGCTGCACGCTGGCTGGCCCCGGAAGACCCAACCTGGTTTTCTTGGCTCGGGCTGGCCGTTCTGTGTGCCTCGCCACTGTTCAACGCCCTGACGACGCTGAACTATCCCGATCACCTGCTGATCTGCTTCTCGGCGCTGGCCCTGTTGCTGATGGGGCGATACCTCAACGACGTTCTGGCCGGGGGAGCCCGACTACCCGATCTCTACCTCGGGGCGTTCTTCCTCGGCCTCGCGGGCCTGAGCAAATACAGCGCGGTGTTCCTCGCGTTGGGACTGGTGGTGGCACTGATTGCGGCGCCCCGGCTCCGCAAGCTGTTCCGATCGCCGCATCTTTACGCCGCTGGTGCGCTGACCTTCATCATCACGCTGCCGGTGCTGGTGTGGAATGCCGAGCACCGCTTCGCCTCGCTTGAATTGCATGCCCTGGACAGGCTGAACGCCGACGCCACCGGGTTTACGCCGGTGCTGCTGCTGCGGGCCGTCGTCCTCTCGGTGCTCATGCTGTCACCCTTCGTCGTCGTCGCATTCGGCCGTTTCGTGTTCGGTCGTCCGGCCTCCGCAGATCAGGCCGGCCTGATCCTGCTGGGGCGCGGCACGGCGGTGATTTCCACCCTCGTCCTGCTGCCGCTGGCCGCCTGGGGTGCGTTCGGGTCGCAGGTGAGCCCGCACTGGCTGGTGCTGAGCTTCCTGCCATTCATGCTGGTGGCGCCTCTCTACCTGCGTTCACGCTGGATGATCGGCCTCCACCTGGGCTGGGGAGCGCTGATCAACACTGTAGCCGTGCTCTACTATGTTCTCGCGCCGCTCCCCACGGAGCTGTTCGGCATCCGCGACTACGAGGCGGCACACACCTTTGCCAAGGGGCAACTGGCGAGCAAGGTCGCGCGGCTCGCTTCCGAGACCGGCGCAGTCGCTATCATCGACAGGGACTACGACTCCCTGTCGCAGCTTGCCTTCGGGCTTGGCGACGACTCCCTGGTGACCGACCTGGGCGGTCGCATCGACCGGTTGACCGGGCGCACGTTCGGTCCCGCCGACGCCGGCAAGGACATGCTGCTGGTTGGCCCCACCAGTGACGCCGACGAGCGTTTTGAACGATTCGACCCACTGCCGCCGGTGGTCGTACATCGCCTTGGCCGCGTGATAGCCACCTACGAAATCTGGCTCGCCCGCGGCTTCAAGCCATGACGACTGACAAGCGGTTGCCTTTGCGCTAAACGACGCGCACGGCCTCGTAGCTCAGGGGATAGAGCAGCAGCCTTCTAAGCTGTTGGTCCCAGGTTCGAATCCTGGCGAGGTCACCAAAAATCGATATGTTTATCAATGACTTAAACGGCAGTCGTAGCGTAGGTCAGACGTGACAGAGTCATGTTCTGTGCCGATAGTGTGCCAACGATCTGCAGTGGTGCGCCGCCGTGTGCCGCTGCTGTTTGGCATGTTGCGGGCTTAGCGGTTCGCAAGAGACTCCGTCCCGAATGTTCCGGGCACACCCACATTCCCTTAGCGACGGGACTCTCGCGTGATTGGGCTCAAAAACAGAGGCTCGGATATCCGCCGCGCCTCCCGAATCGACTGCGCGCTGTTCCGTGCCCCCGTCACCCATGACCGCCTGGGGAGTATCCCGGGAGGCTATTCGCCCCTGTGCTGGCCCGAGATCACCATAGGGGGACCCAGGGACTCGTACAGGGGCATGTCCCGTTTCAGGTAGGGCGACCCCACCCGAGGTCTTCTCGTGTCTCCTGAGTCATCCTACGGGCCTCTGCGGGCATGTTGGGAGCCGAGCCCGTCCTTACGAATGGCGGGAAGGACGTCGCAGGTAACTCCGTCCTGGAACCGCTTGGCCTCCGGCTTCGCGCAGCGGAGGATTAGCTTTAGAGCCCACTCTCCGAGACGCACTTAGCACCTCTATTGCTGAAGCTACCGCCGCCCTGCCCGGCGCTAGACTTGCCGACATGGCGCATCTCGCTGGGGTTGAGGTGTTCGGTGAACTTGCCGATCCCCCCGCCATTGTAGGAGAGCCCCAGCGCGAGACAAACATCAGTCGCCACGAACCACGGCTGGCCGTCGATGGTGACGATGCGGATGCGGTTGTCGCCGAAGGTGCGTTCAGCGTCAGCTGACAGGACGCTCCGTCGCGCTACTCGTCTTTCGCCCTCCGCCGCGCCGCCAGCCCGATCTCCGCAAGCGTCCCGAGGGCAAGGGCAAATGCAATGACGGCGCTGGCCCTGTCGATAACTTCCCCTGACGACGACGCCCCCGTGTAGCGGGCCAGTGCGGCCTCGTAGGGACCAATCGCTCCCGTAGTTATCGCCACCCCCAAGGCGAACTGAAAGACGCCCAAGAGCAGCGCGACAATGGCGACGATGCGCGACAGATGCGAGAACAACCAGAACCTCCGATCAAGCAGCCCAGCCAGCACTACCGGGCCGGGGCCGCCTGTCAATCCGAGGGGGGGGCTCTATGCCGTGGCAGCTTCCTCAATCCGTTTGGCCAGTCGTGCGAGCGTCGAGCGGGAGCATTTGGTTGCGGCGACGATGCTGTTCCAGCTTTGGCCAGCCTTAAGCATGGCCATGATTGCAGCGTTGCGCTTGGCGTCCTCCGGGCGGCCAGCGTACTTGCCTTTGCTCTTCGCCGTGGCGATGCCCTGAGCTTGCCTCCGCCGACGGTCCTCGTAGTCCTTCCGGGCGATGGCTGCGAGCATGTCCAGCATCATGCCGTTCACGGCATCCAGCATCCGCGCGGTGAAGTCGTCCCCCGCCTGAACTAGCTGGTGGGAGGTGGGTAGGTCGAGCGCTACAACCCGGACGCGCTTGGCAGCGATCTCCGCCTTGAGGCGCTCCCAGTCGCCAGCGTTGAGACGGCTGAGGCGGTCCACCTGTTCGATCAGCAGGACGTCGCCGGGCTTGCTGTCGGCCAACAGGCGGAACAGCTCGGGGCGCTGGAGGGATGCCCCGCTCTCGTTCTCAAGGTACGTGGCGGCGATGGTGAGACCCCGCTCAGCGGCGAAGGACTCAAGGTCGGCTCGGGCGCGGGAGGGGTCCTGTTCCTTGGTGGAGGCACGGAGGTAGGCTCGGATGAACATGGTCTGACCCGCTCAGTTCGGTTTGAATGGTCTCATATTCATCAGTTCGCTTAGGGTTGTCAATCGGCATTATCGAACCAATACCGCACCCGGTTCGGTTGAGCCATACCCACCCGGCGGGCTTGTGCAATGCGCCGCTCTGTGCACCTTTGCAGTAGGGGGACAAAATGGACCAAACAACGGCTACGGTATTAAACCTGCTGTTTGGGGCAGTTGGGGTAGCCTCTCTGGTACTCTCGGGTTTTGCCATTTGGCTTTCCTGGCAGTTCTACCGGGAGGCACGAAGTCAGAGTGACCGGGTTAGTGATGCCATTAGCCGAATGGAGGCTGTGGTGAACGCTGTTCAGGTACACATGCAGCAGATCGTTCAGAAGACCGTTGAGACGCTTCTCAACTCACAGTCCCCCGATACGGGGGCATCGACCGTTCTGGAGGTGCAACGCGGGTTTGAAGAGCTAAGCGGCCGCGTGAACAAGCTTCTCGACACGAATGCTCTCCCTCAGGCTGACTTGATCAAGGCCGAGATACAGAAATTTGCTGTCGAACAAGAGCAGCGCACTGAACAGCTGGTGAATAGCTTCAGGGAGCAAAGGGTTCGTGCACTGCTGCCTGATCTCCCCAAGGCCGTCACAGCCCGTGTCGATCTCGTTGAACAGGACAACCAATCTGAGGTCGGCATAATGACGTTGAACGTTGTTCGCCCCGTACCAATTGCGACCGGGTCGGCGCGTTTCGCTACCAGCTTCTCACCTCTTCCTGACCTTGTTGCGGAACTGGTCAGCAAGCCGCCAACTGCCCCTACACCCCGACACAACTGCGGAGTGGGACCATCGGGACGTTTTAACATTCACCTCAACGGCGCAGATGGGGGGCTGGTGCAGCCCGGAGAATATCACGTGAAGTATGTGGCTACCGCGAAGCAACCCGAGACGCTATCGACCGATCGATCTTAGTTCCAGGCAACCATACCCATGCAGCCATCCGGGTCATGTTGTTCTCCGAGTGACCACGGGGTCATGCCCAGCAGACATCAGTAGCCACAAGACGATGGAGCCCTCGCGGGCATCCTCGGTTTGGTTGATGCGCACGCCGACAAGGGCATACCCATGTGGGCCTGGGACGCCCGTCGAACTTCCCCCTTGGTGTGCGGTGGCCCGAGCCGGGAATGTTACCACCCCGGTCGCGGGGCGGGCATTCGATTTGGGGGGTAAGGGGGACAGTGGCATTGTGCGGTCAAGGCACATGCCTCCGCAAATTCGGCCAAGTTTTTCAGTCCGCCTCTGAACCGGACACACGGAGACCAGAGCGATCAAGCCTGTCCCGTGAGGGCGCGAAGTCCATCGTTTTGCTGAACCCGCCGCCAGACTTTGGCCGGAAGATCGGCGTGAACCTCCCAAACCTTCAGCTCGTCCTCGGTTTCGACGTAGCCAAGTAGCGGCTGTTGAAGGAATATGTCTCCCAGCAGAGATGGCACGTAGTCCTTCTCGCTTCGAGAAATCTCGCCTTCGAAGCCGTCCCCCAGTCTGCGAAGGGTGACCCGTACATCCACAATTCCCGAATGGCGTGTGTTGATGCCCATGAGGGCGTTGCCGAGGCCACCATCCCGTTTGAAATTTCCCTCGCCCAGATAAACTCCTCCGCCATCGTGACGAAGAGTGATGTTGCACGCGCCGATGTCCCAAACACCGTCGAGATCGATCTTGGAAGGAGCCACTGCCGCCCTCCCTACAGTCTCGCGGAATGCCTGTTCAAGACGAGCAGATCGAAAGGCGGCCTTACCTTTCTCAGCTTCGTTTGCACGAGCTTCGCGTAAAGCTTCGAGGGATACCACCACGTTTGGCTCGTAGTCGGGCACCTGCATCGCGGCGTCGAGACGGTCTTGCGCTTCCGGGAAGAACCCCGCCTCTCTCAGCTTGTTCGCGAGATTGGAGCTGGCGACAGTCTCATTTAGCTCCGCGGCTCTCTTGTAAGCAGCAACGGCCTCACCCGGCATCTCTATGGAACTGAGCGCCACCCCCAGATTGTTCCATGCGGCCCCCGAGCGCTCAACTGCCGGGATGGCCTCATAGTGCATTCGGGCAAGCTCACTGCGCCCCCGATCACCCAGTTGTCGGGCCAACTGAAAGCGGAGTTCCACGTCCTCCGGCTTCACAGACGAAGCAAGTTCGGTCAGCGTGAGGGCGACATCGTTGAGACCTCGTGCCTTGGCAAGGGCCTCGTAGGCTTCGAGAGCTGCCGCCTGCTTATTGGCCTCTGGCATCGGCATCCGGTCCATAAGAGCAAGCAGAGTGTCTGTCTCACTGATCTTCTCCAGCTCCCCTTCAAGGGCCAGTGATCGCCGGACAGCACGATAGAGTTCGGGACCGTCGGAGGCGATGGAAGCTGCTTCTCGGAAAATCCTTGCGGCTGCGTCCTTGTCGTACTGCGCCATCGCGGAAGCGTACACCAACCTGACGCTCGCGTTCGCGGGGTGACGGCCAGAGAGGTCCCGAAGGCGCTCAACCGCTCCGCCCTTACCGCTGGCAAGCCGGGCGTACTCTTTCCAAGCCTCCCAGTTCACCAAAGCGTCAGCCGCCCGGGCCAACGGGGAAGCGGCAAACTGCTCGTCGATTAGGTCCGTTACGGCGCTGTCCTCGCCGTGCGAGGCAAACAGGAACGCCCTCTCGTAGCGCTTCACGTCCCATTCGGGCCTGGGCTTGAAGTAGTCGTCCACTTCGTTCGTCTCGTTTGGAGGAGCCGCAACGGCCAATTGCCCGGCGTCCGCCTTGTTACTCTTCGACAATAGGTCACGAACGAGCGCAGTCAGGTTTTTGAACAGGGTGTGTCCAAACTCCTGCAGCGAGGTGAAGCTACCGACCAACGCTCGGTCGTAGGTAGAACTTTGCAAGTCCCGAAGCTGCTCGAACTGCTGCACGTTAATGGCGCTGGGGGCCACCGGCCGTTCCGAGAAGTAAAGCATAACCGGCTTGTTTCCAGCTGAGAACCGATCAATCTCCTCAGCCGTTCCCGATGTGGCTACCCCCGTGTTGGTCCCAACCCGCGTCCAGAACATGCCAATCAGGATGTCAGAGCCATCGACGATCTGCCTATTGATCGACGCTTGCGGCCGTACGTTGGCTTCAGGAAAGACGTGCGTTTCCCATCTGACTGGGAGCAACACCACGTGGTCAGCTTCGGAGTTGCTGGCGTTCCACTCGTGAATTGCTGTTTCGGCCGCGTCGCGCTCCTCACTCAGATCGGAGGGAGAAGCTATTAGGACTTTGAATACGGTTGCAGAGAATGTCATTGCCAAGCCCAATCTGCCCGGCTGGACGCTATGTCACCCCTTCCCGGAAAGGCAAGCTGTCGGCCAACCTTATGGGCGTACTTGTAGCGCGACGCAGACCACCGTGAGCGCTCCGAACGCATTGAAAGCGTCGCCAGTCGGTGTCACACATTGACCTCGTTGCGGGGCCGAAAAGCTCAGCAAAATCAACGGTAAGCATGGTATAAAGGGCCCGTGCTCTGCAAGGCACCAACACGGTGCGGGGAGGCAGTCGCCCGCCCCCCTAAAGGCTTCACTGCGTTGGTTGGTCGGGCCGAAGCTCCATAACCTCTGCCTCTATGCTGGCGGCGGCCAGGACCCACCAGCGGTTGTCGTTGTCGGGCGTTACTAACCGAACCGCCCTGCCCTCAGCCAACTCCTCGAGCATTTCTGCAAATGAGACGTCGCTGGCTGCTTCAGCGGCTTCCGGGCCGAACTCAAACTCGCACGCGGTGATAGGAAGGCTGATCTCCACACCGGCGCGTGGGCTATAGGCCTGGTGCCATTGGCCGTTGAGGTCATTGAAGACGGTGACCGAGTGTTTGTCGAACGATGAATTTAGCATGTTGTTCCTCCGGCAGCCGACACTAGCTGCAATATGTCGAAACAAATGCTAGGCGTGGCATCACGCGTGGGAGACAGGCGACATCGGCCGGTTAGGCAACGTCCGACCGACCGACCGACCGAAACCAGGGCACAAGGTAGCCGATTACCAGTCCCGCTGAAGAACAAATACCGCTGCCCCTGACGGTCGCTGATTTGATTCGACCTATCGGTATGGCGCCAGAAGTATCACTCAGAGAACCTCTATGAAGTACCCTCTGAAGGTACTCTCTGAAGATTAATTCTAATCGTATTTATCCCAGAGATAATCCAGAAGAGTACCGCGCGAACCCCAGCGGTATCCTTGAAGGGAGACCACTGAGGAGCCTTCCGCTTGGTCACGCCGCGATTTCCCTGAGCAGCAGCTCTGCCTGTGCCAGTACGGTCTGCACTGCCTCCAACTCCAGGTCTGGCGGGTAGCCGTAGTGCTTCAGGACGCGCTTCACGAGGATACGCATTCGGGCTCTGGCGCTGGCCTTGTGTTGCCAGTCGACGGTGACCGATTTGCGCATCTGCTCGACAAGCTCGTGGGCGATCACCCGGAGCCTCTCATCCCCCATCGCTTCGACTGCGCTCTGGTTGGCCGCGAGCGCGTCGTAGAAGGCTTCCTCTTCGGGAGACAGGCCCAGTTCCTCGCCTCGGGCTGCGGCGGCTTGCATCTCCTTGGCGAGGGCGATCAGCTCCTGGATCATCTCGACAGTGGAGATGGCGTTGGCGTGGTAGCGGGCGACGGCCTCCTCCAGGCGGGATGAGAAGGCGCGAGCCTGGACCACGTTGGACTTGGACCGGCTCTTGATCTCGCCGTTCAGCAGCTTGCGCAGCGCCTCCAGTGCGAGGTTCTTGCGCTCCATCTTCTGGACGTCGGCGAGGAACTGGTCGGAAAGAACGGAGATGTCGGGAGACTGCAGCCCCGCGGCTTGTAGAACATCCACGATCTCGGCACTGGCGACCGCCTGATTGACCAACTGCTCGACGGCGAGGGACTTGGCCTTGTCCGACAGCTTCCCGGAGGCGGTGGTCTTGACGAGTGCCGCCCGGACAGCCTGGAAGAAGCCGACCTCGTCTCGGATTGTCGCTGCTTCGTCGCTGGCCGACGCGAGCGCATACGCCTTGCTCAGCTCCAGAACCGCGTCCTGGTAGCGCCGCCGGGCGAGCTTCTTGGCCTCCAGTCCAACGGCCTTCTCGGCCTCCGCGTCCAGCAGCTTGAGGATGAAGTCGATGCCGTCCGCCAAAGCCCGGAGGCGCTGGGGCGGGGTCCCTGACGTGCCCATGCTGTAGTCGTGCCCGGCGAACATGTCGCGGACCACTTCGTACTTCTCGATGAGGACGGCGACGGCCTCCGCCTCGTCGATCCCCGTCTTGTCGCGGTCCGACTGCGAGTACTGCGCCAGAGCGTTCTTGAGGTTTGTCGCGATGCCGATGTAGTCGACGATCAGCCCGCCCGGCTTGTCGCGGAACACTCGATTGACCCGGGCGATGGCTTGCATGAGCCCGTGACCACGCATCGGCTTGTCGACGTACATGGTGTGCATACAGGGTGCATCGAACCCGGTAAGCCACATGTCGCGGACGATCACCAGCTTGAGCGGGTCGTCAAGCTTCTTGGCCCGCTTGGCGAGGCCATCGCGCCGTCGCTTGCCGCCGATATGCTGCTGCCAGTCGAGCGGGTCGGAGGCCGAACCGGTCATCACGATCTTGACCGCGCCCTTGTCGTCATCCTCGGAGTGCCACTCGGGGCGTAGCGCAATGATCTCGCGGTAGAGGTCGACGCAGATGCGGCGGCTCATGCAAACGGCCATGGCCTTGCCGGGCAGACCTTCGATGCGGTTCTCCAGGTGGGCCACCAGATCGGCGGCGACCTGAGCGAGCCGCTTACCAGACCCCACGAGGCGCTCAACCGTGGTCCACTGCGCCTTCTGCCGCTCTTGTTCGGAGACCGTGTCGTCCTCGACCAGCGCCTCGATCTCGTGGTCGAGCGTTGCCTTGACCTCGTCGTCCAGCTCAATGCGCGCGAGGCGGCTCTCGTAGTAGATTGGGACGGTTGCCCCATCCTCCACCGCTCGGCTGATGTCGTAGATGTCTATGTAGTTGCCGAAGATCGCTGGGGTGTTCACGTCGTCGGCTTCGATGGGCGTGCCGGTGAAGCCCATGAAGGAGGCGTTGGGGAGCGCCTGGCGGATGTAGTGAGCGTAGCCATAGCGCCGCTGGCCGGTAGCTCGGTCAAGCTTGGCGTCGAAGCCGTACTGGCTGCGGTGGGCTTCGTCGGCCATGACGATGACGTTGCTACGGTCCGTCAGTACCGGGAAGCGGTCCTCGCCGTCCTCGGGCGTGAACTTCTGGACCGTGGTGAAGATCACTCCACCAGACGCGCGGTTGAGCAGTTTGCGGAGGTCGTCACGGCTCTCTGCCTGTTCAGGGGTCTGGCGGATCAGGTCCTTGCAGAGGCTGAACGTGCCGAATAGCTGGTCGTCGAGGTCATTGCGGTCGGTCAGGACCACGAGGGTCGGGTTACCCAGTTCACGCGAGCGGACGATCATGCCGCCCAAGAAGGCCATCAGGAGGCTCTTGCCGGAGCCCTGGGTGTGCCAGATGACCCCGATCTTGCGGTCGCCCTCGGGTCCGCTCGCTTCGACGGCGCTGGTCAGCGCCTTTCGGGCCCCGTGGAACTGGTGATAGCCGCCAATAATCTTGAAGGGACCTTCGCCGAGGTCGCCGAAGACGGTGAAGTCGCGCAGCAGGGCGAGGAACCGCTCCTTGTCGAAGACGCCGCGCAGCAGCGTGTCGGTCTCGTATGGGCCGTGGGGGGTGAAATCCCCCTCCCCTCCGGTGACCGAGCGCCACGGCATAAACCGCTCTTCGTCGGCCGTCAGCGAACCGATACGTGCAAGGGTGCCATCCGAGGCGACCAGCACCGCATTGGTGCGGAACAGCGAGGGTATCTGTGCCTTGTAGGTCTGCAGCTGGTTGAACGCATGTTCGATGGTCGCCGCTTCGCTGGCCGCGTTCTTGAGTTCGATGACTCCCAGCGGCAGCCCGTTCACGAAGACGACGACGTCGGGCCGCCGCGTGAATTTGCCCTCTGCAACGGTGAACTGGTTGGTGACGAGGAAGTCGTTGCTGTCCGGGTGTTCAAGGTCAATCAGCCAAACCTTGTCGCCCTTCACCTCACCGTCGCCAGTGGCGAACTCGACATCGACGCCGTCGGTCAGCAGCCGGTGGAGACGGCGGTTCTCTTCGACAAGCGACGGGGTTTCGGTCAGCAGCAGTTGCCGGATGGCCTGTTCGCGGCCTTCCTGAGGGACGGCAGGGTTGAGGCGTGCGACAGCCTCGCTGAGCCGCTCCAGCAACAGAACGTCGCCATAAGCCGACCGCGCAGGAGCCGTGCCGTCTGGCGAGATCACTGCGGCGGGCTGGTAGTTGTAGCCGAGCTGCAGGAAGGTATCGAGGATGGCGTCCTCGACCAGGCCCTCGGAGAAGCCCCCCGCGCCGGTTGTCTCTCCCTGCTTGTACTCGTCCATCGGCACCGTCTCCCTGCGGCTCCCGACGCTTCCGCACTATGCGGCGAGCGCGTCCAGTACGGCGTTGAGGTCGACGACCGTCTGCGGCTTGAAAAACCAGGCGTTCCCGCGATGCAGTCGGTCCATTGTCTTGAGTGCCGAGTGGCGGCCATAGAGCAGTTGCCCGACATCGTTGGTTTTCGCGTAGGTCTCGCTGCCGGGCCTGAAAGTGCCTCCCAAAGTCGTGCCATTCAGCCGGTCGAGTGGCAGCGCCTCGCACCAGAGTTGGAGGTTGTCCTTGACGATGATCACAACCTCGACTGCTGTGCCTGATCGGCGAGGCAGCACATAGCGGCGGGCATGGACGGGCTGGTGACCCGAGTGATGGACGGAGGCCTCCCGGTCGAGGCGGACCACCGCATGGTTCTTGATGATTTCAGCTGGAGTGGTCACTGCACCGCCTCCAGCATCTCTTCGGCTTCACGGAGACGGATTTCGCCAGACATCAGCTTGGGCAGAAGCAGGTCGCGGGCGGCGGCAAGGGTGCGGTTCTCTGCCGTCCGTAAGCGGATTATTGCGTCGATTGGCTGTGCCAGATCATCGTACGTCCTCGCCAAAGGCGACATGCCGCCTAACATTCTCAGCGCCTTCATCTGTTTCTGGTTAACGGAACCAAAGACCGTGCCGTCGCCATCGAAGGCGGCCAGTGCTGGCTTTAGGTTGAGGACAGCATAGTATGTGAAGCTGAGGAGGCCTTGCTTGTGGCTGAGCGCACCGACCCCACGGCCGATGCAGCAATCAGCCTCTGCTCGGTTGACATCGCCGACGGGTGCCCGAACGCTGACCAGCGTCCAATCCTTTCGGGCTGTTCTGGTGGGAGCCGTGCAGTACACCCTCGCCACTGGAAATCGCGCCGAGAAATCGCGTCTGCCCTGAAAGAACGGCAATCCATCTCCCGTTTCGTTGTAGGTTGAGCCAGGAGGTGACTGGCCCATCACCAAGTCAAAAGCGTCTCCTACGCTATGCTCTTCCCAACCCAGAGGTCGCCCCCATTCGTCGAGCTGGTCGGGGAAACTACTCGCAAGGGTTTCGGCAGTTGCGGGGTCCTGCACCAGCCCGCCCATGATGGTGACCGGGTCGGTTGCGCCTTCCAGCTTGCGGCGGGTGGGGCCGAAATCCACGAACCAGTCCCGAAAGATTGCTTGCGCCATCACCCCCAGCGTCTCGTTCATCCGCTGGTTCAGCTCGACCTTGTCGTCGAGGGAGCCGAGAAGCTCGCCAATGGCAAGTCGGTCGTGCCTATCTGGTACGGGCAACTCGACTGTGTTGAGAGCACGCTGATTTATCAGGGGTTGGCCAGAACCACTTCGCAGTCTGCTCAAGTCTGCGGACCCGAGCGCATAGTACCAGAAGCGCCCTTCATCGGGTGACTTCGCAACCGCCTTCATTGCGTTGTCAGTGACCCAGGACGCTCCTTTCGAGAAGTGTAGACTGCCGCAATAGGTGCCAACGCGCCCGATCACAGTAGTCGCTGGTGGTGCGTTCGCTTCGGCCGCGTATCCAATAATCCCGTTCGATCCAAAGACCCGATATGGTCCACCGTTCGAACGCCCCGGTGAGGACCGGCCGTTCGAGAATGTCAGGTAGTCAGCAAGCTTCTGGGTTGGATACGTCACTTCAAGAGCCTGCCCAGCGCCGTCTCGATTTTTCCTTCGAGGGCCCTCCCGGCTTCGAACATCTCTTCAAGTTCCCCGTAGAGATTGTCGAACCGTTCGGGGAATGACGTATCTTCACTTTCGAGGTCCGAGGCCCCCACATAACGGCCCGGAGTGAGCACATACCCAGAGGTTCTAACCTCGAGCATAGTCGCGGACTTGCAGAAGCCGGGGCTGTCGGCGTAGTCCGCCCAACCGTGATTTGCTTCTTGGTCTGGCGTAGAGCGCCAGCGCCGATAGGCTCCCGCGATTTTATGGATGTCCTCAGCGCTAAACTCCCGCCGCACCCTGTCGGCCATGAACCCGAGCTTGCGGGCGTCGATGAACAGGATTTCGCCGCGCCGGTCCCGGTGGCCATTGGCGCTCTTGTCGCGGGCCAGTATCCAGAGGCACGCCGGTATCTGAGTGGAGAAGAAGAGCTGACCCGGCAGTGCCACCATGCAGTCCACTACGTCGGCTTCGATCATGGCCTTGCGGATATCGCCCTCGCCGGACTGCTGTGAGGACATGGAACCGTTGGCCAGCACCACCCCTGCCGTTCCGCGTGGGGCGAGGTGGTGGAGGATGTGCTGCAGCCAGGCGAAGTTGGCGTTACCCTTCGGCGGCGCACCATGTTTCCAACGAACGTCCTCGCCCAGCCGCTCACCGCCCCAGTCCGAGATGTTGAAGGGCGGATTCGCCAGGATGAAGTCGGCCTTGAGGTCGGGCAATTCGTCGCGATGGAAGCTGCCTTCGTTGTTCCAGCGGATGTCAGCGTCGATGCCCTGCACCGCGAGGTTCATCTTGGCCAGCCGCCAGGTCGTGGGGTTGATCTCCTGCCCGTAGACCGCGATGTCGTTGCGCCGACCGCCATGCTCCTCGATGAACTTCTCGGATTGCACGAACATGCCGCCCGAGCCGCAGCAGGGATCGTAGACGCGGCCCTTGAAGGGCTCCAGCATCTCGACCAGCGTCCGCACCACCGAACGCGGCGTGAAGAACTCGCCGCCCCGCTTCCCCTCTGAGCTGGCGAATCCCGACAGGAAGTACTCGTAGACCCGGCCCAGCAGGTCCTTGGCCTTGTCCGTGCTGTCGTGCAATCCGATGTTCGAGAAGAGGTCGATTAGCTCGCCCAACATCGTCTTGTTGAGCGTCGGCCGTGCGTAGCTCTTTGGCAGAACGCCCTTAAGCCCCTCGTTGGAGGGGAATTTCTCGATGGCTTCCATGGCGTCGTCGATCAGCTTGCCGATCTCGGGTCGCTTGGCGTTCGCCTGGAGGAATGCCCACCGGGCTTCCCTGGGCACCCAGAAGACGTTCTCGGCGAGATACTCCTCGGGGTCCTCGGCATCGGCCAAGGGATCGTCGGAGAGCCGCGCGTGCATCTCGTCGAAGGCGTCAGAGATGTACTTCAAGAAGATCAGGCCAAGCGCGACGTGCTTATATTCCGAAGGCTCCAGATTACCCCTGAGCTTGTCGGCCGCCTTGAACAGCTCCGCAGTAAAGGAAAGGTCGGCGTTGGTGCCGTTAATCTTGGCCATATGCCCCCCGATGGTCGACAGGAAGCTAGACAGCTTCGTGCATCTTGAAAAGCGTCAGTCCGCGCTAGAGGCCGATCAACGCCCGTGGCAAGTGCTTACGCTAGAAAAGCGATTCCCCATCAATGGCTATTTAGAATCGCTTTACCTCGCCATCGGCGGTGGCGAACCGGCAACTTCCCGTCTCGTGCGAACGATGCACGTAACGTGAAGGAAACAGAATGACTTACACCCATCCCCTCGCCGTCCACCCCGATGCCGCAGAGCTGCGGAGGAAGGCAGGTCGCTACCTCAAGAAGGCCCGTGAAGAGGCTCGGCTGACACAGCAGGAAGTCGCCGCCAAGGTCGGGCTCGCCTACTACACGACGGTCTCGCAGGTGGAGCGCGGTACGACACGAGTTCCACCCGACAGGATGCGCCAGTGGGCCGTCGCGCTTGGCGTGGAACCCAAGGTCTTCGCCTCGACGCTGCTGAGGCACTACGACCCCTTCATGTGGCAGATGCTCTTCGGCTCCAGCAGCGGAGATCGCTGATGCTCCGTGTCTACCGTCGTCCGGGCTCGCCCTACTACTACTTCGACCTGAGCGTCGGCGGGGTCAGGAAGCGCCGCAGCACCGGAGCTACGACCAAGGCCGCCGCTGAGAAGGCCGCGAAGCTGGCCATAGCGGAGGGGACTACTGCTCCCTCCCGCAACGGCTTGTCGCTGCGACAGGCGCTGTTCGAGCACTACCTGCCTTCGCGCCGGAACAAGGCCTCGTACAAGAACCTGGAGCGCGCCGCGCGATACCTCTGCGGGGACGTGGAGGGCATCGAGGGGCTGGGCGGAGACACGCCCATGGCCGACCTCACCACTTCGATGCTGACGCGATACCGCCTCCGTCGGCTGAAGCAAGGGCGGTCGGAGCAGACTGTCGACCATGAGATCAAGGTTGTGTCGGCCGCCTACCACACGGTGAAAGATGAACACGAGGTCCGTGCCAACCTGCGCTTCCCGCTGGCCCGCCCCAAGGGCAAGCCCCGCTTCCTCACGGAGGCCGAGGAGAAGCTCTTGCTGGAGGACCTGCGGCCCCTCCGACCGCTCGGAGGCAAGCAGCAGAGCGCGTATGTGGTCGCGGAAGACGCCCAAGTCCTGCGCCAGCGCCAAGACAACTACGACCTAGTGGTGATGCTGCTGGACACCGGTTGCCGTTTCGGGGAGATCGCGCGGCTCACCTGGTCAGCCGTCGAGGTAGACAACTGGGCGTGGATACACATCTACCGTTCGAAGGTGGGGAACGAGGACCGACTGGCAACTACCGCGCGGGTCCGCTCGATCCTCGAACGACGATACCGGGCTAAAGGCACCAACAGGTACGTGTTCTCCAGCGTCGACAGTGACGGACACGAGGTTCCTCGGACCGGGACTCACGCCATCCGGTTGGCCATGGACAGGATCGGCATCAACTCGCCGGAGAACGTGTCCCGCTTCGGGCGGCGTGATGTTCGGGCCCTTCGCGACACGTTCGCCACCAAGCTCCGCTCCCGAGGGCAGATGTCGCTGGATCGACTGCAGAAGCTGCTGGGGCACTCCTCGCCCGCCATGACGCAGAAGTACGCACACCTCTCGGTCGACGTTGCATCCACCGAGGCGGTGACCATCCTCGACGCGATGTAGGCTGGTGGAGTGTGCCAATAGTGTGCCAAATGTCCCCCCGATAGAAAGGTGTTGCGCGTGAAAGGGTTACGCTTATCCGTTCACGCAATCGGCCGGAAAACCCAAGAGTTACTCGTTGTAACTCAAGGACTTAGCGGCCCGATAGGCGACTTCTAAGCTGTTGGTCGGAGGTTCGAATCCTCCCGAGGTCACCAACTCGCGCCGACGGCGCCCGACAGTCCCACCGGTGCGCCGCATGTTCCCGATCTTCACGCGAATCTTCTGGATCGTAGCGCAGCCTGTGTCGCTGGTGGCGCTGCTGCTTGTGCTCGGCCTGCTGTTGATGGCCCTTAAGCGCCGCAGGCTTGCCGCGGCCTCGATCTCCGTCGCCACGCTGCTGCTGGCGCTGTGCAGCTTCACGAGCTTTCCCTATGTCGCCATCGCGCCATTGGAGAGTCGGTTCGTCCGGCCGCCGGAACCGGACCGCATCGACGGCATCGTCGTGCTCGGTGGCGGGATGGACAGCGGAATCAATCGGGCGCGCGGCGGCTGGGAGCTGAACCGCTCCGGCGACCGCTTCGTCGAGACGCTGCGATTGGCGATGCGTCATCCGGAGGCGCGGATACTGATTGCCGGCGGCGGCTCGGCGCTGCTCAGCGGACAGGAGTCGGAAGCCGAGGCTGGCGCGCGCTTCTTCATCGAGTTCGGCATCGCCAGCGAGCGGCTGATCCTCGAGGGCGAGTCGCGCAACACCGAGGAGAATGCCGTCAACGCCAAGGCGATGGCCGGTGCACGGCCCGGGGAGACATGGCTGCTGGTAACATCGGCCTTCCACATGCCGCGTTCGGTCGGGCTGTTCCGCCGCGCCGACTTCCCGGTCGTGCCGTGGCCGGCCGACTACCTCGCCGCCGGCAACGAAGGATTCGGCCTGAAACTCGACGAGATCGCCGAGAACCTGGCCACCAGCAGCATCGCCCTGCGCGAATGGGTCGGCCTCGCGGGCTACTGGCTCACCGGTCGTATCGACGAACCGCTTCCGGGGCCCCTGCCCCAGATCCTTGCCCGCTAGAGATCAAAAAACGACAGCTGCGGCGCAGCCGCAGGCGGTGGGGAGACAGGCTCGCGCGGCACCCTGGGCCGGCGCTGCGGCTTCTCGGCCTTCGTCTCCGGAACCTCGATCGTGGCTGTGATCGGTGTGGAAACGGGCTCTGGCATCTCGACGACGGAAACCGACGACGGCACAGGCACCAGCGACGGGACCACTTCGGCGACAGGCTTGACCCTCGCAGCCTTTTTCCCCGCCCTGGCCGTACGGTGCTTCTCGAGCCAGTCCTGCATCGGCTTCAGCTCGGCGCGCTTGAGCGAGTAGACGTTCTCGCGACCCGTCTTCTCCTCGACCACGAGGCCAGCATCCTTCAGCACCTTCAGGTGGCGGCTGATCGCCGGGCGCGAGATGTCGAACGCAGCGGCAAGCTCATGCACCGGACGCGCGCGCTCATGCAACATTTCCACCACCCGGCAACGGGTTGGGTCGGCCAGGGCCGAAAACAGATCGACGAGACTCATCACAACGCGCCCACAATCCCAAGTGGCGGACGGTCGTAACAAGACCGTTACGTGTCAAGCGGTTGGACCGCGAATGGGTTGACTGTGACAGTCGGATGACGGGATTGTCACAGCTTATTTGCATGGAGCCCACGCTAGTGCCGTCCGACGCCGTCATCGCCCGTACCTGGTGGACCCGTGGCCGCCCGTTCACCCTAGCCGAACTGGTCGCCGACGGTATCGTGCATGCGGTGGGCATCGTGGTGGCCGTGGCGCTGGGCGCGGTGCTGCTGTCATTCGCGGCCTACGAGACCGCGCCGGCCGAACTGCCGGCGCTCGTGCTCTACGTCGGCTCGCTGCTGATGGTGCTGGGCATTTCGCTCGCCTTCAACCTTTGCCCCATCGATTCCCGGGCCAAGCGCACGCTGGCGCGGCTCGACCAAGCCGCGATCTTCCTGTTCATCGCCGGGACCTACACGCCGTTCCTGGTGCTGCTCGGCGCCACGCCGTTCAACATCGGGCTCGGGGTGCTGATCTGGGGCACGGCGCTGACCGGCATGCTGCTGAAACTGCTGGTGCCGCAGCGCTTCGGCCGCGGCGCTCTCGTGCTCTATCTCGGCATCGGGTGGAGCGGTGTGCTGATGCTGCAGGGCCTCGCGGCCCAGTTGCCACAGGTGTCGCTCTGGCTGCTTATCGCCGGCGGGATCACCTACAGCGTCGGCGTCATCTTCCATCTGTGGGAGAGGCTCAGCTTCCACAACGCAGTCTGGCACGGCTTCGTGGTGGTCGGCGCCAGCCTCCACCTGCTGTCGGTGCTGGACGTCATGGTGCTGAGCCGGCTCGCGTAGGCGTCTACTGCCGCTGTATGCGATCGTGCGTCACGAGATCGCCGGCCTTGATGCCAAGCTCCACTGACCGGCCGCCAGGGATCTCCAGCACGAAATTCACCGGCCCATCCGAGGGGATGGAGGTGCGGTCAAGCGGCTTGGCGTTGACATGGACGTTGGCGATGGTGCCGTCGGCGCGGATGAAGATCATGTCGAGCGGGATCAGCGTGTTCTCCATCCAGAACGCGACCTGCCGGCTTTCCTTGAAGTCGAACAGCATGCCGGCGTCAGGCGCCAGCTGCTCGCGGAACATCAGGCCCTGCGCCCGGCTCTCGTAGGTATCCACAACTTCAACCGTGAAGCGGTGCTCGCCGTTGGCGCTGGCGATGCTGAGCTGCGTGTCATCCGCGAGGGCAATGGGAACAAGCAGCAGGAGTGCCGCCACGGCGGCGATGAGGGAACGCAGGTGATGCATGGGAGAGGTCACGGTTGGTGGTTGCTGCCACGATCATAGGACGGCAGCGGGCCCAGTGGAATGCACGTTGTCGTAGCCCTCTAGTCGGCGAACTCGACGATGGTGGCTCGCGCCAGCCAGATCAGGCTAGAGCGGTCCTTGCCGCCGAGGCGCGCCTCATCCACAGGAACGCAGGCCCGGTAGGGCTCCCCGGTCGCGGTTGGCTGGCTGAGGGCGAAGGTGCGGATG
>JAEYYP010000260.1 GCA_023428425.1 Pseudomonadota bacterium | reverse complement strand
CATCGACTTGAGGCGACGGAGCGTCGCGGCGTCCTGCGGCAGGCCGTATTCGCGGACCTGCTTTTCGGTGTCGACGATGCCCTTGATCTCCTCGAGGAACCACGGGTCGATCTTGGACGCGTCGTGGATATCTTCGAGCGAGAAGCCGAGGCGCATGGCTTCGGCGACGTGGAGCAGGCGCTGCGGCGTGCCGGTGGAAATGGCGGCGAGCACGGCGTTCTCGTTGTCGTCCTCGGGGGCGCTGGCCTCGTAACCGGGGATGCCGATCTCGTTGAGGCCGGTGAGGCCGGTTTCGAGCGAGCGCAGGGCCTTCTGCAGCGATTCCTGGAAGGTGCGGCCGATGGCCATGGCTTCGCCGACGGACTTCATCGAGGTGGTGAGGCGCGGATCGGCGCCCGGGAACTTCTCGAAGGCGAAGCGCGGGATCTTGGTGACGACGTAGTCGATGGTCGGCTCGAAGGACGCCGGGGTGGCACCGCCGGTGATGTCGTTTTCAAGCTCGTCGAGGGTGTAGCCGACAGCGAGGCGGGCGGCGACCTTGGCGATGGGGAAGCCGGTGGCCTTCGACGCCAGCGCCGAGGAGCGCGAGACGCGCGGGTTCATCTCGATGACGATCATGCGGCCGTCAGCCGGGTTGATGGCGAACTGCACGTTGGAGCCGCCAGTCTCGACGCCAATCTCGCGGAGGACCGCGATCGAGGCGTCACGCATGATCTGGTATTCTTTATCGGTGAGGGTCAGCGCCGGGGCGACGGTGATGGAATCGCCGGTGTGGACGCCCATGGGATCGAGGTTTTCGATCGAGCAGACGATGATGCAGTTGTCGTTCTTGTCGCGAACGACCTCCATCTCGTACTCTTTCCAGCCGAGCACGGACTCCTCGATCAGGACCTCGTCGGTGGGCGAGGCGTCGATGCCGCTCTCGACGATGGTGAGGTATTCTTCCTTGTTGTAGGCGATGCCGCCGCCGGTGCCGCCCAGCGTGAACGAGGGGCGGATGATGCAGGGGAGGCCGATCACCTCGAGCGCCTGCAGCGCCTCGATGGTGTTGTGGGCGAGCATGGAGCGCGGGGTTTCGAGCCCGATCTTCTTCATGGCGTCGCGGAAAAGTTCGCGATCCTCGGCCTTGTCGATAGCCTCAGAGTCGGCGCCGATCATCTCAACGTTGAACTTGTCGAGGACGCCCATCTTCTTGAGGCTGAGCGCACAGTTGAGCGCGGTCTGGCCGCCCATGGTGGGGAGCAGGGCGTCCGGACGCTCCTTCTCGATGATCTGGGCGACGATGTCGGGGGTGATGGGCTCGATATAGGTCGCGTCCGCCAGGTCCGGATCGGTCATGATCGTCGCCGGGTTGGAGTTGACGAGGATGATGCGGTAGCCCTCCTCCTTCAGCGCCTTACAGGCCTGCGTGCCGGAGTAATCGAACTCGCAGGCCTGGCCGATGATGATCGGCCCCGCACCGATGATGAGGATCGACTTGATATCGGTGCGTTTGGGCATCTCGGTCTCTGCGATTTGATGGACGCGCGCGGAAAGACCCGCGGTTGCGGGTCGATGGCGTCGGAATCTACGGGCTAAGCGCGCTCTGTAACCGAAGAGGGTTTGGAAGGGAACCCCCGACGGCTACTCTTGCGTGCGACGTGCGAGCGCTGCCGCCGCCATCAGCAGCCAGCCCAGGATAAGGCCTCCGCCACCGATTGGCGCCGCCATGGGGAAGAGGGCGTGGCCAGCCACACTGCGCATTGCGAGGTCGCCGCAGAACAGCGCAAGGCCGACGAGCAGCACATAGCCGGCGATCGTGACGAGGCGTGCGCGAGGAACAAGGCCGAGCCCGATCAGTGCCGGGGCGTGGAAGAGCAGGAAGTTGCCAGCGATCGCGAGGTTCGTATCGCCGCCGTGACTCGCCGCTGCGGCGGCAGCGACACCGACTGCTCCGAGGAGACCGGCGACAGCAAGGAAGGGACGATACATGCAAGTCTCCGTCAGACGGTCCTGGCGACGCGGTCGAGCCATTTCTGGCGCGCGGGTTCGTCCAGATACTTCACCCGGTCGATGCGTGTCACCTTGACCGGATGGATGCCGCAGAACTCCATGGTGCCCTTCTTGACCGCGTTGATGTCGGAGTTGCGGTACTGCGCCCACAGGTAGGCTGACGGCGCGTCAGACGTGGTGATGAGGTGACCTTCGCGGCCCTTCAGCAACTTGTCCCAGAACGGGTCGTTGTCGTGGTAGCGATAGGCGAACTCGGAATAGAGGGTGCGATCGAAGAAGCCCTTGAGGAGCGCAGGGACGTTGCCCCACCACACCGGGTAGATGATGACCCAGCGTTCGCACCAGCTGAGGTTGGCCTGGGCGGCGATGAGGTCGTTCTCGAGAGGCTGCACGCGGCGGTAGCCGTGGTGGAGGATGGGGTCGAAGTCGAGGTCGCCCAGGTTCTGGCGGCGAACTTCGTGGCCAGCGGCGATTGCTGCGGCACAGTAGGCGTCGGCGATGGCGCCGTTGAAGCTGTCGGTGTCTGGGTGGGCGAGCAGGACATAGATGCGCATGGACCGGCCTCCGCAAGGTTGCACGAGCATAGACAGCAAGTGACTATCGGGGATTGAGCGAGGTCAAGGAGAAGCAGATGGCGAAGCTGATCTACGGAATGATGCAGTCGTTGGATGGCTATGTCGCCAACGCGGCCGGAGAAATCACGCTGCCGGTGCCGGAACGCGCGCTGCACCAATGGTTCAACGAGCGGATGGCGGCGGTTGCCGGATCGATCTACGGCCGGCGGATGTACGAGATGATGTCGTTCTGGGACGGGCCGGATGCGGAAGCGGCAGACGCGGATTTCACCCGGGCCTATCGGGCGAGCCCGAAGTGGGTGGTATCGCGGACGCTGGAGACGGTCGGTCCGAACGCGGTGTTGCTCGGCAGCGACCTGACAGCCGAGGTGCTGACGCTCAAGGCCGAGCATGACGAGGATATCGAGGTCGCTGGCCCGCAACTGGCGGCCGGCCTCACGGAGCTGGCGCTGATCGACGAGTACTGGCTCTACATCATGCCGGTGGTTCTGGGAGGTGGAAAACCAGCCTTCACCGCGCCGATGCCGGAGGGCATGAAGCTGATCGGCGTCGAGCAGTTGCCGCAGGAGGTCGCGCTGGTCAAGTATGGCCGGACGAGCTGAGGAGACCCATCATGTGCCGCAACATCAAGCCGCTGTTCAACTTCGAGCCGCCGGCGACCAAGAACGAGATGCGCGATGCGGCGCTCCAGTTCGTGCGCAAGGTCTCGGGCTACACCCATCCGTCGAAGGCCAACGAGACGGCGTTCTATGCCGCGGTGGACGACATCGAGAAGGTGGTGAAGCGAATGCTCAAGGAGCTCGAGACCGACGCGCCCAAGCGCGATCGCCAAGTGGTCGCCGCCCGGGCCCGGGAGCGGGCGAAGGAGCGCTATGCGCGGATGAACGGCTAGGCCCCGGGCTCGAGGCCGGGACGCCTGAGGAGCACGAGTTCGTAGCCATCGAACCAGACGGTGGCGAACTGTTCGTAGGGGGTCAGGATGGCGGCGAGTTCCGGGTCCTTCCCGGCCCATTCGAGCCAGTCGAAGCCCTCACGGGCGCTGACGACGATGTCGGGCGGACGGGCCACCAGATCGGTGCGCAACTGCCGGCGCTCGGCAGCTTCGAACGCGTCGATCTTCTCCAGCCACTCGCCCTCGGGACGGCGTTCCATGCGCAGGCGCCAGGCGCTTATGCTCATCAGCAGGCTGGGGGCGGAGTTGACCAGTTCTCCGCCGACCACGCGGGATAGCGGGCTGCCGACGGTGAGGTCGGGGGTGATGTTGGCGATGCGGAGGCCCTCCCCGTAGGACCGGACGGCATCGACGAGGGGCTGCCGTTTCTGCCACTGGGCGACATCATCGATCATCGGCATGACGGCGAGGATAGCGGCGGCAGCAAGGGGCAGCAGGCCATCGATGGGGCGGACAAGGCCATCGCGGCGCTCGGCGAAGGCCAGCAGGACGAAGCTGCCGATAAGGGCGACGCCGGGCAGGATCTGGTAGGCGTATCCCTTTCCCTGCGCGAGGTAGCTGAGGAAAAAGCCGATCGCCATGGCGAACATGACGCCGAGCAGCGGGGTGAGGCGGATGTGTCGGTGGAAGCCCACCACGGCCAGCAGCAGGATCGCCTCGAAATAGACGGCGGGGCGGATGGTCAGGAGGACCGAAAGGGCGCGGCGGTCGGGGATGTAGACGGTCGTCGCCACGGGCAGGATATTGCTCAGGAACGCGGGGTAGAACACGACCGTCGCGGCGCAGAAGGTGAGGAAGAGGCTGCCAGCAAGCCACATCTCCGGGGCGAAGACCGGGCCGATCGAGCGCCGTCGCCATGCGACATAGACGGCTCCGAAGAAGATCGGCAGGGCAAAATGCGGCTTGATGGCGAGCATGAAGCCACCTGCAATGCCGGCGACGATCCAGACAGGGGTGGCAGGCCGAATGCCCTGGGCGCGCAACGCCAGCACCAGCACCAAGGGCAGGCCGGCCATGGCGGCGAAATGTTCGCGCTGCGCGAAATCCTCGCCCCAGGCGGAGATGAACAGGAGCAGAGCGACGGGCCAGAACAGTCCCGGTCGCGCCAGCAGACGGTGCTCGGCGACGAGCCGGGCCGCGTAGCCGGTCGTGAGCAGGCCGAAGCCGACGGTCCACAGCACGACGAGCGGCTCGGGCGCGATGCCGAGGGCGCGCGCCAGCAGGACCGGCGGCATGTAGAGATAGCCGGCCATCGGCGGGTTCGGCTCGAGGATGTCGATGTAGAGCCGGCCCCCGGCAAGGATGCGTTCGGAGACCGTGATGAGCCACGAGACATCCGGGCCGAGCGGGCCCGAGAGATGGAACGCCGTTGTCAAGAGCGCGATGAGCGCGACGAGGCCATGCACCATCGCCGGGGCGAGGGGGCGGTCCGCGGCGGCGCTGGCATCGGCGGTAGTGGTCATGGCGAGCCGGTCAAGGTGAGGCCGGCAGCATCGCTTGTTCGCGTTTAGGGGGCGTAAACGAAAGAGCCCGGCGCCTTGGCGGCACCGGGCTCCCAATTCACTGCGCGGCGGGCGGCCTACTGCTTGGCGAAGCTGATCGCCGACTTGGTGGCGCGGCCCTTCTTGTCGATCATCTCGAAGCTCAGCTTGATGGCGTTGCCGGCGAGCTGGAAGCTCGACTTGGCGTCGCCGTACTGAGTGCTGGTGCTCGACGCGAAGGTGATGGTGTTACCGGACTTGCGGCCGGTGGTGTTCACCTGCTCGCCCTGGACGCTGGACTGCGAGTAGAAGCGCTTCTTGGCGTCGTCGAAAGCCATGGCGCCGCGGAAGCTGTAGCCACCGGCCCCGAACGAGCAGCGGCCGGAATAGGACAGGGCGCCGGAGTCGGCGGGCTTGAAGCTTAGGCGACAGACGACCGAACCGGCATTGGGGCCGGTGACCTCGCCGGTGCCGCGCCAGTTGCCGGCGTACTTGGCCAGGAGGGCATTTTCACTTGGGCCGGCGAGGGCAGGCAGCGACAGCGGCGCGAAGAAGGCCGGGACGAGGGCGAGGACCTTGAGGCTCGATGGCAGGCGCATTGCAACTCCGGATTCGGGCAAATGGTGATCGGAACGAAGTCTAGCCTATTTCGGCCGGATTTCGCGAGATGACGCGTTTGTCGTCGCAGTAACGTTACCGAAGCTGACTGCCAGATGAACGACGGGCGCAATTTGACGAAAGTCTGCCGTGGCTCATGCTCCGGTTGATTGTCGAGATTGTGGCAAGGTCGTCTGCAGGCCGGGTAAATAGCGGGTTCAGGCGCTGTTCAGCCTCGATCTGCTTCATTCTCGGGGCCTGCGGGGAACTCATCCCCCGGAATGAGGGAAGGGATCGAGGGAATGTTCATCAGCAAATCAATCATCGGCGCGACGGCGTTTGCAGCTTGCCTGCTGAGCGCCGGCAGCGTGCTTGCCGTCGAAGCGGCGGCTAAGTCCACCGTGAATGTCCGCACCGGACCAGGAACAAGCTACGGCATCGTCGGCCAGCTGACCCCCGGCGAGATCGTCAACGTGACGGAATGCGCGCCGAGCAATTTCTGTTTCGTCGAGCGCAACGGACCGGACGGATGGGTAAGTGCGAACTACCTCACTGCCGTCGAGGACGAGGAAGAAGAGGAGATGGAAGAGGGCGGCGGGTCCAACCCGGACTGCAGCTTCGGCTTTGTGGTCGGACCGGGCGGTCCCAGCCTGTCGATCAGCTGCGGCGATGCGCCCCTGCCGCCGGCTCCACCCGCGCCGCCGGCTCCACCCGCGCCGCCGGCCGCGGCCGAGGCGTGCCTCTACACCGGCAACAACTTCAACGGCGACGACCTGTGCGTGGGCGTCGGCGTGCGGAATGCGCTCAACGCCACGTTCAACAACAAGATCTCGTCGATCGAGCTCAATGGCGGCGCCAAGGCAATGTTGTGCGACGGCCCGAACCTGACCGGCGTGTGCAAGAACATCACCGTCGATACCGCGCCGCTGCTACCGTCGATCAACAACAAGACGTCGAGCTTCTCGATCTACGTGGGCGCGCCGCCGGTGATCCCGCCTGTGATTGAAATTCCGCCGGTCATCATCCTGCCGGGCCCGCCGGAGACGTTCTCGACCGGGCCGATCGACCTGCAGCAGACGTTCACCGCAAACCTCGACAACGGAAATGTCGGCGGGGCCGGGGTCGACATCTGGTACCAGGCAGTGACGGCGGTCGAGAAATACATCACGCCCCGCAATGGCGCGACGATCGCGGTCGGGGACGGCAGCAATCGTGGGTATGCAGGTTGTGCGGCCGAGAGCTTCAGCGGCGACAGCGTCCCGCTGGCCGATATCCCGGTCGGCACCTATGTCTGCGTGAAGACCAACCAGGGGCGCATCTCGCAGTTCCGCGTCAACGGCTTCATGGGCACGACGATGAAGCTCGGCTACACCACCTGGGCCAACTGACCGGCCGAACAGGACTCGTGAGGCCCGGTGCGCGAGCGCCGGGCCTTTCTCATGCGCCGAGATCGGCCGGCAGGCGGTAGAGGACATCGGCGATGCCACGGTCCCGGACGGGATCGTAGTCGGTGTCCGTGGGGAGCAGGACCGAGACCCTGTCGATGCCGAGGTCGGCGAGCTGGAACGGCGTACCATAGCCGAATTCGAGATGACCGCGGCCGATGATGCCGATGACGAGCGGCGGAGCAGGGTGGTCGAGGGCGCGGGCGATGTTCTGGGCGAAGGCGCGGTCCCAGGTCTGCTGGGCGCGGACGAAGCGGTCGATGGTCGCCGGATCGGACGGGCGGCCGGAGGGACCGGCGACGCGCCCGAGGTAGTCGCGATAGGCGGGGAGGGCGGGGCGAGCCGGGGTGAGGCCGTCGCGCTCCTCGACGGGGATGGCGTCCCAGCCCTCCTTGCCGACGCGGGTGACGAGCGGGCGGTTGCAGTTCAGGGCTAGCATCGGCACCCTGGCCTCGCGGCAGAAATCGAAGATGGGCCAGTAGAGCGCGGCGTCGTAGCGCCAGACTTCGCCCCATTCGGCGGCGCCGAGGAAGTCGGTGCGGCTGGCATGAGTGCCGGCGACGAAGGCATCGAGCACGGGCTGCTGCCGGCGCTGGAACATTTCGAAACCGATGGCGATGGAACGGTGGGCGTGAAGCGCGGTGGCGACAGCGAGCTGCCAGCGGTGGATATCGTAGCGGGTGTGCGTCTCGCCCAGCAACACGACATTCTGGTGCGCAAGGCCGGCGATCAGCGATCGGTGGTCGAGGGGGACGGCGCGGGTGGGGTCGAACCAGGTGGCGGTGGGAAGGTGCATGAGGCGCTCGGGCAGGATCGGAGGGATCGCTGGCTGGCGCGAGGCTGGCTGGCTACACGGGTTGGCTAGCGGGCAGGGCGAGCCGCGTCAACGCGGAACCGCGACGGCATGGCGGCCGTTTCGCTGGCGACAAACATGGGAGGCTCGCATGCTCAACCTTCTGATCGGACTGATCGTGATCGCGCTCATTGCCGGGGCGCTTGGCTTCACCGGCATCGCGGCCGGCGCGGCCACGGCTGCCAAGATCGTGTTCGGCATCATGATCGTCGGCATCGTGCTGGTGCTGATCCTGATGGCGATGGGCATCGCCATCCTGATCTAGGGTGATGAATCAGGAAGCTTTCATAACCTGCTGATCACTCTTCCGGTTCTGTCGTGAAGAGCAGCGGAAAACCCTGCTCGAGCGCCATCTCGGTGGCGCGCGTTGCCTTTGACTCAGCCACCTCCAGCGTGAAGACCGCCACGAGGCACGAGCCCTTGGTGTGGGCGGTGATCATGATCCGGCTGGCCTGATCTTCGGTGACGCGGAACTCGGCCTTCAGCACCCGCACGACGAACTCGCGCGGGGTGAAGTCATCGTTGAGCAGGATGACCTTGTGAAGCGGCGGGCGGGCCACTTTCGGTCGCGTGTCGGTCTTCGGTCGTGTCGGGGTGTCGGTGCTCATGGCATCCACAGTTGTGCCATTCGGGTGAGGGAGCCTAACAGGCGGGGCGGCAAGTTTCCGCGCTGGCGGACCTCGCCGGATGGGCAGTGCCGCTGACTTATCGGTTGGACGAACGCGGTGCCGGGTGGCAAGAGGGATGCCTATTGAACAGGATGGTGCCGATGCGCTTCTGCAAATACCTCGCCGGATTGCTCGTCGCCTTGGGCACTATCGGGGTGGTATCAGCGCAGGACGTACCCGATGTGGTGCATTTCACCTTGCCCAACGGCCTCGAGGTGATGCTGTCGCCGGACCACAAGGTGCCGAAGGTCGGCGTGGCGCTGGCCTACAAGGTGGGCGGCATGAACGAGCCCCCCGGCCGCAGCGGCTTCGCGCACCTGTTCGAGCACCTGATGTTCTCGGGGACGCCGGCCTACCCACGCTTCGATGATACCTATTCGGCACTCGGCCTTTTCAACAACGCCTTCACCGAGGATGACGGAACCACCTACGTAACGGGCGGGCTGTCCTCCGCCCTGCCGGTGATCCTGTCGGTTGAGGCCGATCGGATGGCCAATCTCGGCGATGACGTGACGCAACAGGTGTTCGACCTGCAGCGCAATGTGGTCAAGAACGAGATGCGGCAGAACGTGCTGGACGCCCCGGGGCAGCGCGGCGCCGTAGCGCTGCGGGCCGCGTTGTTCCCGTCACCCCATCCCTATGCTGAGGCGACGATCGGCTCGGTGGCCGACCTGGATGCGGCGACCCTCGATGACGTGCGGGCATTCTTCGCGCGCTACTACGTGCCCAACAACGCCATCCTCGCGATCTCCGGCGACTTCGAGGTCGCGGCCGTGAAGGCGATGATCGATGAGACGTTCGGCCTGGTGCCGCGTGGCGCCGATGTCGCGATCCCGTCGGCGGAAACGCCCGAGCCGGTGCGGGCGCGGATCGAGACCACGGACCGGGTGGTGACGCCGATGGTCATCCTGTCGGTCGCGGGACCGGCGATCGGCACGCCGGAGAGTTCCGCGCTCGGGCTTGCGGCCGACTTGCTGGGCAACCCGGACTATGGGCTGCTCAGGCAGGAGCTGGTGAATACCGGGCTCGCGACTTCCGCCTCGGCCTATTGGGATGCCAAGCAACTGGGCGGCCAGTTCAGCGTGATGGCGACGGCGGCGGACGGAGTGACGGCCGAGGCCCTGGAAGCGGCCCTGCGCGCGGCGCTGGACAAGTTCGCCGGCAGCGCAATCGACGGTGAGGATATCGAGCGCGCCCGTTCGACCGTGCTGCTGGGGCGCAAGATCTCGATCGAGGCGCTGCTGCCGCGCTCGCAGGCGCTGGTGGAACGCTTCGGGCAACGCGGCGAGGAATCATATGGTCTCGGCGATGACCCGGTACTGCTGGCGGTGACGCCTCGGGATGTCGAGGAATTGGTGCGCGCCGTTCTGAAGGCCGACGACTTCAGTACGCTCGTGATTTCACCCGGGGCGCCGGGAGAGGCTCCAGCAGTGCTGGTCGACAGCACCGGCGTGCCTGATGCGATCGTGGTGGCGGACCGCCCGGCGGTGGCCGTACCGCAGTTCGAGGCGGGCGAGCCCGGAAAAGGCGCGCTGCCGGCGCGGGAGGAAGGGACGCTCGGCAACGGCATAGCGCATGTGCATTACCGCCTGCAGGGAAGTCCGATGACCTATGTGGTGCTGACGGTGAGTGGCGGGTTCGGCTCCGACACGCCTGGCAAGGAAGGGCTGATCGAGCTGACGGCCGCGATGCTGTCGACAGGTGCCGGGGACCGCGACGCCGAGGCTTTCGGCCGGGCGAGCAAGGATATCGGGGCGTTCGTGTCGGCCTCGGCCGATATCGCGCGCTCTGCGGTGGTCCTGGCGGTGCCGCAGGATGAGTTGGCGGGTGGCATCGACCTGTTGGCCGATGCGGTGCTGCGTCCGCGCTTCGACGCGCGGGAATGGATGCTGCTGCAGGCCCAGGTCGTGCAGTCGCTGGGCTATCGCAAGTTGAGTGGACCAGCGGTCGGCTACTATGCGCTGCAGGACATGGTGTTTCCGGTGCCGCCGGGACGGGCGGCACTCGACGCTCAGCCGGAGACGGTTGCCGCGCTGACGCTCGACGACGTGCGGCAGACCTATGCCCGGCTGTTCACGCCACAAACCACGGCAATCTACACCGTGGGGCCGGGGGATATCGGCAGCGTGGCGCCGGAGCTGGAGCGGGCGTTCGGAAGCTGGCGGAGCAACAGTACGGGGGTGGCGATGCTCGGGCATCCGCCGGCCGTGGTGCCCGAGGGGTTGAACGTCTACGTCAAGCCGTTCGAGGGCGAGGCGCAGGCGGTGGTCTACTTCGTGCGGCCCGCGCCGTCCTTCGGGGAGCCCGGCTATCTGGAAGCCACGGCGGTGACCACGCTGCTCGGTGGTGACTTCACCAGCCGGCTCAATACGGTGATGCGCGAGACCAAGGGCTATTCGTACGGTATCCAGGCGGGTATCGCCAACGACCTGCCGGCCGGTCATGGCCTGATGAGCGTGTCGGCTCCGGTGCAGGCCGACAAGGTAGGCGAGGCGCTCAGTGACATCATCGCGGGCTTCGGCAGCCTCGCGACCGAGCCGGTCAGCCCGGAGGAACTCAACCGCTCGGTGATGAGCGCGGCGACGGGCAATGCTTCGGTCAGCGAGACGGGCGGCGGCTTGATGGGGCTGTGCTGAGCGCGGCTGGGATGGGGATGACGCCCGAGCAGCTTCAGGGGCTGATGCAGGACGTGGTCACGCTGGAGCTGCCGGCGGTGCAGGAGCAGGGCCGCGCCCTTTCGACGCTCGACGCGGCGCTGGTGGTGATTGCCGGCGACCCGAGCTCGCTGGTGCCCCAGCTCGAGGCGGCGGGGTTCACGCCTCAGGTCCTGCCCGCCGAGTGAACAGTGCTCAGGCGGCGACCGGGCGGCGGAACAGCAGGTCCTTGGCAGCGACGACGGCGCCGAGCGTGATGAGCAGGCAAGCCACCAGGATGAGGTGAGTGTATTCGGCGTAGCCGGTCGCGATCAGGACCAGCGTCGAGAGAAGGGGCGTCGAGTAGCTCACGGCGCCCAGCGCCTGGATGTCGCCCTGCTTCACGCCGATGTCCCACACGTAGAAGGCAAGGCCGACGGGGCCGAGGCCGAGGGCAACGACGGAGGCCCATTGCCAGACGTCAGTCGGCCAGACGGTCTGCTCGAACAACAGATGGCAGAGGGCGGCGAGAACGGCGGTGGCGAGGCAGAAGCCGGTAATTGCTTCGCTCGGCACACTCGCGAAGCGGCGCGACAGGACGGAGTAGCTCGACCACGCGAGCGCAGCGCAAAGCGCGGAGAGGTAGCCGGGCAGGTACTGCATCTCGAGGGCGAGGCCGCGGCCCCTGGTGACGATGAGGACGGCTCCGGCGAGCGCCAGCAGGCAGCCGACGATGTGCTGCCATTTCAGGCGCTCTCCCGGCAGGAAGGACGAGAAGACGACGATCAGCAGCGGCCAGAGGTAGTTGATGAGGCCAGCCTCTACAGGCGGGGCACTCCGAAGCGCGAAGAAATAGGCGAAATGGTAGCCGAACAGGCCGCCGACGCCGAGCAGCCACACCTTCGGGGGCTGTCGCATGGCGTTGAGCGACGCCGGTCGGATGACGAGCAGCGAGATGCCGCCGATGGCGAAGGTGATTGCGGTGAGCTGGAACGCCGGCATGGTGCCGCTGGCTGCCGTGAGAAAGGCGAGCAGCGACCAGAGCAGCACTGCGATGAAGCCGATGAACGTCGCGGCAGGGCGGGCAAGAGGCGTGGACATGCACCGCTTCTAGCCTGCGGCGATGCGGCCCACAACGTGCAGCAGATTTTGACCGGGCGGGTGGTTGCTGCCGCGGTGGTGAGTCCCTAACTTGTTCGGCGAAAAAGGAAATCATCGCCTGATGCCGATCAGCCTCGCCGAAATCGCCGCCTTGCGACACGCGCTGAATTCCGGGTTCGGTCCGGTGGAGACCGAGATTGCGGGCGAGAAGGCCTCGGCGCTCGGATTTCACGGGCGGCAGGCCGAGAAGGCGGTGGCGGCCCTTCTTGCCTACGATGCCGCGCCTGCGCCGGGAGTAGAGCGTTCGACGCTGGTGAAGGCGGCGGCGCGCGAGGTGTGGAAGTAATTCATCCAGCGCGAGCTATGTGGGCTACGCGACCAGCGCGACGTGATCAGGGAGTACCGTATTCCGCAGGAAGTGCTGATCCGATTGGGGGCGATGGACTGACGGATGGCGCGGTTTCCGGCCCTCATTGGCCGATCAAATGCAAACGATTGCAGAAGTGTCACAATGTCGCATGCTAGGGCCAATGCGGAACGGGGGAACAGCCGTGTCGCATCGGGGCGCCAGGAAAGGAAACAGCCGTGCTACGTGAACGGCTGATCGGTTCTCGCCCGACCGGCGGCAACAAGCGGGGCAGGGAAATCGAGCCGCCGTTCCAGAAGCTTGCCACGGACGTGCTGTGGGTCGGCTTCCGGATCGACCCGGCGCGGGTGGCGCCACTGGTGCCAGCAGGCCTGATCCTGTCCGAAGCGAGTATCGGTGTGCTGGGCATCTACCAGGCGAAGACCGGTGTGGGGCTGGCGCCCTATACACGGGCGCTGGTCGGCGTGTCGGTGGAGGGCGAGCCCGGGTCCGATGCCGGCGAGGGCATGCTGGTGGTCGGCAACGTGATGGACGAGCCGGCGGCAGGCCGCCTGCGACGGCACTACTCGCGGGACACCGTGACCGGAACTGCGCGAACCTGGCGGAATGACGGCATGCTGCACGGGGTGGCGGAAGTCGGAGGGGTCGAATGGCTCAGCGCCAGCGTGCGGCCCGTCGGCGGGCTCAAGCGGGAAATGTCCGGCGTGGATACGTTTTTCGGGGTCACCGATGCCGGGCTGATCAAGCATGCGGATTCCAACGTTTCCGACATCTACGAGGCCGAGGTGGTGTCGGTGGAGATTACCGACGACGCGCCCGAGCTCTTTCGGGCCTTCCGTCCGCGGGACTTCGTGTTTGCCCTGCATGCCGAGCAGGTGAACTCGATCTGGAGCGAGCCGCGCGTGGTGGGTGGCACCGCCGGCGATGCGGGGGCGGTGTTCCTGGGACTGATCGAGGACACCGGCCGTGCGGCGGCGATCGTGAGGCAGGACGGGACGCTGATCGGGATCAACCCGACCGGCGAAGCCATGCTGGGCGAGGATGGGCCGCGCCTTGGAGAGACGCTGTTGAGCGCGGTGCCCGAGGAGAAGGCGGCGCTGCGTACGGCGCTGGAGCTGTCCATCGCGCGGACCGGGCCACGGGTGTCGGCGCCGATCGCGTTGACGCGGCCAGGCGGGCGTCAGCTGTTGGCCTATGTGATGCCGCTCGAGCATGGGCAGCATGGCGGCGAGGCGGCGCTGGTGCTGCTGGGCGACCCACGCGGGCCGGAGCGTCGCGATGCTGCGGAGATGCTGCAACTGTTCGGCCTGACGGCTGCCGAGGCCCGGCTGGGGGCGCTGGTTGGCGTCGGGCTCGGGGCACGCGAGGCGGCGGTGGAGCTGAAGATCTCCGAGCACACGGCGCGTTCGACCCTGAAGACGGTTTACGACAAGCTCGGCATCAGGAAGCAGTCGGAGCTCGGCCACCTGGTGGCGCGCCTGCAGCACTTTTGATCCACACCAAAGATTTAGGCGGCGAATCCCCCAATTTGCGGGGTGCGCGGTAGTTGAATGCTAAGCAAAGGTTACCGGGGTCAATCTTTTCAGAAAGACGCGTACCGTGCTCGACGTTCTTGACAGGCGCCTTGACGTTCAGGCGTTGCACCACACCGGTCTTACCGTTGGCGATGTCATCGCCATGCTGGAGACCTTCGATCCATCCGCGCCGTTCCTGGTCGCTGGGGAGTATGGCGGGTTCGAGGAGGTGCTCGGCCTGCGCCGGATCAACGTGAAGCTGAACGTCAACGATGCCGATGGTTTCGGACCGCACGAAATCGCCGAGCCGGGGCAGCGTGCCGACAAGGCAGCCGTCACCCTCAGGACCGCCAGCGGCGCTCAGAGGTAATATTTGAAGCCTTCGTGGCTCTTCAGGAAGCCCAGCCGCTCGTAGAAGCGGTGGGCATCCAGCCGTTTCTTGTTCGACGTCAACTGGACCATGCCGCAGCCGCGCTCGCGCGCCTGCTCGATTGCCCACTGGATCATCCGGGTGCCGAGGCCCCTGCTGCGGTAGGCGGGTGCGATGTGGACCGCCTCGACGAGGCAGCGTTTCGTACCGAGGCCGGAAAGGCCGGGGATGAAGGTGAGCTGGATGGTGCCGACCGTCTCGCCTTCCAGCACGGCCAGCATCATCATCTGATTGGGGTCTGCCGCCAGCTCGCGCAGGGCGGCGACGTAGCGCGGGTGAAACGGCTCGTCGGGGCGGTCGTCGGTGGCCCTGACGGCATCGTCGGTCAGCAGCTTCACGATGAAGGGTAGGTCCGCCTCGGCGGCCCGGCGATAGGTGAGGCTCACGCGGTTTCCCCGATCGTATCCGGCAGCGCGAGATGACGCGTACTCTGGATGATCGAGTCGAGGAAGCCGGGGAAGCGCGCGTCGAGGTCGGCGCGGCGCAGGGTGATACGGCGGCGGGTCCCTTCGGCGCAGACGTTGATAATGCCGGCTTCGCGCAATCGCGCAACGTGATAGCTGATCGCGGTCTTGCCGGCGAGGTCGGTGAACTGGCCGCAGAGCATGCCCATCGCCTCGTCGCGCGCCAGGGTCCCGACGATGGCGAGGCGCGTCTGGTCGCCCAGCGTCGCAAGGACGTGGGGAAGGCTGATCTGGTCGATATCGGGGTGCGGCAGCGGGTGCGGCGGCACGCCATGCACTTGGCTCATGGCTGCCCAGATATGCCAGATCGCGACAAAGTTCAATGAGTGTTGAACCTTGGGTTGACGACGGCTCATCCGAGGTTCATTTGTTCAAGAACCATTGAACTAGGATTTCTGCACATGGATACGCGGCTGGTATGGCTGGCGCTCGGCACGTTTGCTGTCGGGGTCGAGGGATTCGTCATCGCCACGCTCCTGCCGGCCATCGCGGCCGATAGCGGCGTGACGATCACGCAGGCGGGCTACCTGGTGTTCGCCTACGCGATCGCCTACGCGGTGGGAGCGCCGGTGCTTTCGACATTCGCTGGTCGGTTCGATCGTCGGCCGCTGCTGGCGGTCGTGGCGCTGACCTTTTCGGCAGGCGCGCTGCTCGCTGCCACTTCGCAGGGCTATGCCATGCTGCTGGTGGGCCGACTGGTGATTGCCGCCTCGGCTGGCCTCTATGCCGCCACGGCGCAGGCGGCGGCAGTGAAGCTGGCCCCGGTCGAACGACGGGCGAGGGCGGTGTCGATCGTCGTTGCCGGCTCGACGATGGCTGTGGCGCTCGGCGCGCCGATCGGAGCTTTTCTCGCGGGAGGGATCGGCTGGCGCGGGACGTATTTCGCCATCGCCGGCGTCGGCGTGCTCACCGCGATCGCCATCTACGCGATGCTGCCATCGGGGATCACGGGCGACCGGCGTGGCCTGGGCGAACGGCTCGGCGTGGTGCGCGTGCCCGGGCTGCTCCCGGCCTTGTTCAGCACGCTGCTCTACATGGTGGGACCGTTCGCGGCATTCATCTACCTCGGGCCGGTGACGACCGAACTCATGGGGCTCGATGCCGGCCTGCTGCCATTCGTGATGCTCGCCTACGGCATCGGTGCGGCACTGGGCAACCCGCTCGGCGGACAGCTCTCCGACCGGTTCGGAGCGCAGGCGACGGTGACGATCGCAGCGGTGCTGGGCGTGGGGTTCCTGCTGCTGCTCGGAGTCATTCCGACACTGCCCGATGGCGCGGTTTTGCCGGCCTTCTTCGCCTACATGGTGGCATGGGGCATCTCGGGCTGGATGTTCCTGCCCGGCCAGGTGAGCCGGCTGGTCGCGCTCTCCCCGGAGTCGGCGCCGCTAGCGCTGTCGCTCAACGCATCCTTCCTCTACCTCGGGACAGCGCTCGGCGCGCTGACCGGCGGGCTTGTGCTCGAACACCTGCCGATCGGGCAACTGGGCCTCGTTGCGGCGGTGTTCCCGGCGCTGGCGCTCGGCGTGATCCTTCTCTCTCGCCCACGGGCCGAGTTCGTGCCGCGACTGGGGTAAGCCGAAGCGCCGATTGACCGCGCGCGTGGACGCCTCGTACTGCTAGCGCGGGCGAGGGGTCTGTCTTTCCATGGATATCCGGCTGGTCTGGTTGGCGCTGGGGGCATTCGCCGGCAGCGTCGAAAGCGCGCTGATCGTTGCCGTGCTGCCGGCGATCAGCAGCGAGACCGGCGTGACGATCGGGCAGGTCGGATGGCTCGTGACACTCTACGCGCTGTTCTACGGATTCGGCACGCCACTGATCTCCACCCTGCTGGGCCGGGTCGACCGGCGGACAGTGGTGGCCTCGGCGGAGTTCATCTTCGGTTGCGCGTCGCTGGCGATGGGGCTGCTGCCGGAGTTCGTGATGCTGGCGGTCGCGCGCTCGGTGCTCTCCATGGGCGCTGGGACCTTCACGTCGACCGCCCAGTCCTCGGCGGTGGCGCTGTCGGACGCGGCGCGTCGGGGGAGCGCGGTGGCCATCGTGGTGATGGGCGGATCGCTGGGCGTGGCAATCGGGGCGCCGCTGGCGGTGTGGGTCTCGCAGAGCTTCGGCTGGCGACCGGCCTATATCGGTCTCGGCGTGCTGGCGATGGTGGTGGCGCTGATCATGTGGCGGATGCTGCCGGGCGACATCATGGGGGACACCCGTACCCTGCGCGAGCGGGTGAGCGTGATCGGGGTGCCGGGTATCAAGTGGGCGCTCGCCACCTCGGGCGTGATGATGGGCGCGAGTTCGATCGTGCTGACCTACACGGCGCCGATCACGACCGAACTCATGGGCATCGCACCCACATTCATGCCGCTGGTGTTTCTCGCCTTCGGAATAGGCGCCGTGGCGGGGACCGGGATCGGTGGGTGGCTGACCGACCGCTATGGCGGACGGCAGACCGTGCTGGTGATGACCGGGCTGCTGGTGGTTGAGTTCGCGGCGCTACCGCTGATTGCCGGCCTGCCGACGCCGTTGGTGATGCCGCTCTACCTGATCGACACCTTCGTGTTCGGCATCTCATGCTGGGGCATGGGACCGGGGCAGATCAGCCGGCTGGCGGTGCTGACCCCTGCCTCTGTGCAACTGGCGGCGGCGCTGAACCTTACCTCGATGAACCTGGGGGTAGGGCTCGCAGCGCTGGGTGGCGGCTGGGTGCTGCAGCACTACGGCGTGGTAGCGCTCTGCCTCGTCGCGGCGCTGGTGGCGATCGGAGCAGTGGTTGTGGCCTGGATGGTGCCGGATGGGCGCCGGGCCCTCCGCTAGAC
>JAEYYP010000221.1 GCA_023428425.1 Pseudomonadota bacterium | reverse complement strand
GGCGTCACCGGCGCTGACCTCATCCACGAGGCGTCGGAGAACGGCGAGGAGAACGTGCTCTTCGTCCGCGGCCTCGGCTTCGGCGAGGCCGACGTGGTGGTCGCCGTGCCCGACAGCTGGATCGACGTGCAGCAGATGAGCGACCTCGCCGACGTGGCATCGGACTTCCGCGCCCGCCATGGCCGCTGGCTGCGCGTCGCCACCAAATACGTGAACCTGACCCGCCGCCACTTCGCCAAGTACGGCATCGCCGAATACCGCATCGTCGAATCCGCCGGCGCCACCGAAGCCGCCCCGGCCTCGGGCTCCGCCGACCTCATCGTCGACATCACCTCGTCCGGCTCCACCCTCCAGGCCAACCAGTTGCGTATCCTCGAGGATGGCCTGATCATGAAGTCCGAAGCCAACCTCATCGTCTCCCGCACCGCCGACTGGACACCTCTCCGCAAGGCCCAGCTCGAAGCCCTCCTCGCCAAGATGGGCGGCGTCCCCCCGGGCATCTCGACGCTGCTGTAGCCGCCCTCCGGCCTATGCCTCGACCCGTAAGAGGGAAGCCGTCAAGTGTTCGCCTTCTCCCCTTGTGGGAGAAGGTGGCGGCAGCCGGATGAGGGGTCGTCCCGTCCCACGCCGCGCCCGTCTGGCGCGACCTGAAACGACTATCGCTTCAATAACATACCAACTTATCCCCGCTCCTCCACCGCATGCGATTCTCCCCTCGCTCCCCGCAGGGCGGTCGCTCGCGACGAACGAAGGGCGGGGGCGTCGAGGGCCGGAGGAGTCGTCCACCGGCGGGCTGTTGCGATACGCTGGGGACCCAAGATGGTGCGGGATGTGCCTTTCGGCTCCAGCTTAAGCCTCGTGTCCAAATCAGACCTCGATCACGGCCGGCGAGGCGCAAGCCTCGTTTTTTGCGGACTACCGCGTTGAGGCAATCGCCTCGCCGGTCCCGCCTACCTCACCAACCCGAGGCGGCAACGCCGGCGGGCGCCTCGTCGCGTCCTGAGTCAACCCGCCCTTCACCACTCTTCCGCTAACACTGGCTCATGACCGCGCCGCTCGAACTCACCATCCTCATGCCCTGCCTCAACGAGGCGGAGACTCTGGCTACCTGCATTCGCAAGGCCCGCGCCTACCTCCAGCGCGCCGGCATTTCCGGCGAAGTCCTCATCGCCGACAACGGCTCCACCGACGGCAGCCAGGATATCGCCACCGCCGAAGGCGCCCGCGTCGTCCCCATCCCGCAGCGTGGCTACGGCGCGGCGTTGATGGGCGGCATCGAGGCCGCCCGGGGCCGCTACGTCATCATGGGCGATGCCGACGACAGCTACGATTTCGAGCACCTCGACGCCTTCGTTGTCCGCCTCCGTGCCGGCGATGAGCTGGTCATGGGCAACCGGTTCCAGGGCGGCATCGCTCCCGGCGCCATGCCCTGGCATCACAAGTATATCGGCAATCCGGTGCTGAGCTTCCTCGGCCGCCTGTTCTTCAAGACTGTCCCGTCCGACTTCCACTGCGGCCTGCGCGGCTTCGACCGCGACGCCATCCGCGCCCTTCACCTGCGCACCACCGGCATGGAGTTCGCCTCCGAGATGCTGGTCAAGGCCACGCTCTCCGGCCTTCGCGTCTCCGAAGTGCCCACCACGCTCAAGCCCGATGGCCGCTCGCGCCCCCCGCACCTGCGCTCCTTCCGCGATGGCTGGCGCCACCTGCGCTTCCTGCTGGTGTTCTCCCCGCGCTGGCTGTTCCTCTATCCGGGCTATGCCTGCCTCGCCGTTGGCCTGTTCCTCGGCGGCCTGCTCTGGGGCGGGCCGGTGAACCTGTCGCCGACCGTGCAGATCGACGTCCACACCTTCCTCGTCGCGGCGATGCTGGTGCTGGTCGGGTTGCAGGCCGTGAGCTTCGCCGTCATCAGCCGCCGCTTCGCCTCCAGCTACGGTTTCATTCCGCCCTCGGCGCGCTTCGACCGCGTTCTCGAGTTCCTGACGCTCGAGCGGCTGCTGGTGCTCGCGGGTGCGTTGATCCTCATCGGGCTGGCCGCCCTGTTCTGGGGGTTCGGTCAGTGGGCGGCGCGCGACTTCGGTCCGCTCAACCTGTCGACAACCATGCGCGCCATGATCGTGGCATTGACAACCCTGGTCGCCGGGACGCAGTTGGCGCTTACCGCCTTCATGTCCTCGATCATGAACATTCCGCTGCTGGAACGCCGGGTCGAGCTGTCCTGACCCTCCCGGAACCGAAATGACCGTCGACATCCTGACCCTTCTCGCCCTCGGCCTTGTCGGGGTGGTCGCCGGCTTCGTTGACGCCATCGCGGGGGGAGGGGGCCTGATCGCGGTTCCGGCCTTGCTGACCGCCGGCCTGCCGCCCGTCGCCGCCTTCGCCACCAACAAGATGCAGTCCGCCGTCGGCACCGCCATCGCCGCCGCCACCTACTGGCAGCGCGGCTTCGTCGACCTGCGCGTCATCGGCCCGGCGGTGATCGCCATGCTGGTCGGTGCGTTTGCCGGCGCGCTGGTGGTGAAGCAGATCGACACGACGATCCTCAGCTACGTCGTGCCGGTGGCACTCATCTGCATCGCCGTCTACTTCAGCTTCGCCCCCCGCCTGACCGATGCCGATCGCCACGCCCGCCTCGATTTCACGATCTTCGTGCCGGTCATGGGCCTCGTCATCGGCTTCTACGACGGTGTCCTCGGCCCCGGCACCGGCTCGTTCCTGACGCTTGGCTTCATCGCCCTCTTCGGCCTCGGCGTCACCCGCGCCGCCGCCAACACCAAGTTCCTCAACCTCGCCTCCAACATCGGCGCGCTGGCGCTGTTCATCCCATCGGGCGACGTCGTCTGGCCCATCGCCGCCGCCATGGCGGTCGGGCAGCTGATCGGCGGCTATCTCGGGGCGCTGACCGGCATCCGCTTCGGCGCGCGGCTGATCAAGCCGCTCGTCGTTGTCATCTCGATCGCCCTTGCGATCCGCCTGCTGGTGTTCCGCTAGGCTTGCGTCCAGTCGGTGAGCCGGCCGTCGAGGCGCCGGCGGACCTGCGCCGCCACTCTCTCCCGGTCGGCCGCGTCGGCGACTGGCCAGGGCACGTAATACTCCTCGGCGAGAAACCGCAGGAAACTCTCGGTCAATCGCGTGTCGTAGCTCCAGTCCGGTGCCGCGGCGAAAGCCGCGGCCATGGCGTCCGCTCCTTCCGCCATACGCACCATGCCGGGCACCGCATAGTTGGCGCGTCCCAGCACCAGCACCGGCCGCCCGAGCAGCAGCGCCTGCAGCCCCACCGAAGAGTTCACCGTCACCACCCCCTGCGAGCGCCGGACCAGCTGGAACGTGTCCGTCGTATTGTCCACCGCCACGCGCGGCCCCACCACCCGCGACAGCTGCGCGGCATTGCCGACCTTGTCGGATGGGTGCTCGCGAAACACCACGCGCCAACCCGCCGGCAGGTGCTCGGCCGCACGCGCCACCACGTCGATGAGCGTCTCGATTCTGCGGATCCAGCCGCCGAGGGCGTAGATCTGCGTGTCGCCCCGCACCTGCAGCGGCACGAACAGGAACGGCCCGTTCGTCGCTTCGCCCTGGTTCTCGCGGCGCATCCCGGCTCGTGCCACGAGGCGGTTTCTCCAGCCCTCGACGAGCCCCTGGTCGGCGTTGGCCGCACTCCACGCCCGATAGTAGTCCGGCTCAGTGGGAAGCATGCCCGCGGCATTCACGCCCTGCGGGTCCAGCGTGATATGCCCCGCAATCGGCGCCAGCTCGGCAAACAGCCCCCGCAGGCCGGCCTCTCGAGCTGCCGCGACGAGCACCTGCCGGTGACCGCCCTGGCCGTTCCAGATCCCGAGATGCGTCGCGCCGTGGCGCACCGCTGCATCAACGGCCAGCCGCGCCCGGTGGTGGAGCCGTGCCAGCCGCGCGGTGCGTCTCGCTGCTTCGTTCTCGCTGAGTCTCAGTCCCGTGCGAGCGACCCGGCCCTCGGCCCACGCCCGGTCCTTTTCGGACGAAAAGGGCAGCCCGTACATGTAGCCGATCGAGCGCGCCGGCACCTCCGCGATGGCCGCCAGTTCACGCCACATCGAGAGCTTGGAGAACGGCGAGGGATAGTACGCGAGCTGCATCGGCTCGCTTCATGGCGAAAGCCGCGGCCACTGGCAAGCTGAGCCTGAAACGAAAGGGCGGCCCATGCGGACCGCCCTCCCGTTCGTGACCTTCGCGAAAAGGTCGAATGTCTGTCTTGTAGCACCGCCGCAGGCACCGGCCGTCGGCCGCCCCCGCGGAGGTCCAGCATTCGGGCCGTAGCCCGAATGCGGTGCGGACCGTGAGCGAGAACTCGCTAAATCGCTGTCGCGATTTAGAAGTCCATGCCGCCCATGCCGCCCATGCCGCCGCCGCCCGGCATTGCCGGAGCCGCATCCTTCGGCACGTCGGCGATCATCGCCTCGGTGGTGATGAGGAGCGACGCAACCGAGGCAGCGTCCTGCAGCGCGGTGCGGACGACCTTCACCGGGTCGACCACGCCCATGGCGACCATGTCGCCATATTCGCCGGTCTGGGCATTGTAGCCGAAGTTGGCCGAGGAGTTCTCGAGGATCTTGCCCACGACAACCGAGCCTTCATCGCCGGCATTGTTGGCGATCTGGCGAACCGGCTCCTGCAGGGCGCGCTTCACGAGGTTCACGCCGGCCTGCTGGTCGGAGTTGACGCCCTTGACGGTGATGGCGTTCGAAGCGCGAAGCAGGGCGACGCCGCCGCCCGGCACGATGCCTTCTTCAACGGCAGCGCGGGTCGCGTTCAGAGCGTCGTCGACGCGATCCTTGCGCTCCTTCACCTCGACTTCGGTCGAGCCGCCGACCTTGATCACGGCAACGCCGCCAGCGAGCTTCGCGAGACGCTCCTGCAGCTTTTCCTTGTCATAGTCCGAAGTGGTCTCTTCGATCTGCGCCTTGATCTGCGCGACGCGGCCCTGGATGTCGTCCTTCGAGCCGGCGCCGTCGACGATCGTGGTGTTCTCCTTGGAGATTTCCACGCGCTTGGCAGTACCGAGCATGTCGATGCCGACGTTCTCGAGCTTGATGCCGAGCTCTTCGGAGATCACCGAACCACCGGTCAGGATGGCGATGTCCTCGAGCATGGCCTTGCGACGATCACCGAAGCCCGGCGCCTTGACGGCTGCGACCTTCAGGCCGCCACGGAGGCGGTTGACGACGAGCGTCGCCAGGGCCTCGCCCTCGATGTCTTCCGCAATGATCAGCAGCGGGCGCTGCGACTGCACGACGGCTTCGAGGATCGGCAGCATCGACTGCAGGTTCGAGAGCTTCTTCTCGTGCAGCAGGATCACCGGATCCTCGAGGACGGCGGTCATCTTCTCGGCGTTGGTCACGAAGTACGGCGACAGGTAGCCGCGGTCGAACTGCATGCCCTCGACGACGTCGAGTTCGGTCTCGGCGGTCTTGGCTTCCTCGACGGTGATCACACCCTCGTTGCCGACCTTCTGCATCGCATTGGCGATCATCTCGCCGATCGAAGCTTCGCCATTGGCCGAGATGGTGCCGACCTGGGCGACTTCGCCGTTCGACGAAATGGTCTTCTTGGCCTTGCCGAGGTTCTCGATGACTTCGGCGACGGCGAGGTCGATGCCGCGCTTCAGGTCCATCGGGTTCATGCCGGCGGCGACGAGCTTGATGCCCTCGTTGACGATAGCCTGGCCGAGCACGGTCGCGGTGGTGGTGCCGTCACCGGCGATGTCGTTGGTCTTCGAGGCCACGGCGCGCAGCATCTGGGCGCCCATGTTCTCGAACTTGTCCTCGAGCTCGATCTCCTTGGCGACGGTGACGCCGTCCTTGGTGATGCGCGGGGCGCCGAACGACTTGTCGATCACGACGTTGCGGCCCTTCGGACCCAGCGTGACCTTCACCGCGTTGGCGAGGATGTTGACGCCACGGACCATCTTGTCGCGGGCATCGGTGGAGAACTTTACGTCTTTAGCAGCCATGTGAGGCGCTCCTTACGTTCGGATTAGGGGAAACCGGTGATCTGCGCGGAGCGCTGGATCAGCCGATGATGCCCATGATGTCGGACTCTTTCATGATCAGCAGGTCCTTGCCGTCGAGCTTGACCTCGGTGCCGGACCACTTGCCGAACAGCACGCGATCGCCAGCCTTCACGTCCAGCGGGACGATCTTGCCGCTCTCGTCACGGGCGCCGGGGCCCACGGACTCGATCACGCCCTCGGAGGGCTTTTCCTTGGCGGTATCGGGAATGATGATGCCGCCAGCCGATTTCTCTTCGCTGTCGACGCGCCGGACGACCACGCGGTCGTGCAGGGGACGGAAAGCCATGATTGCTCCTATCAACCACAATGAACTTGGCCCGTGTTAGCACTCATCAACGAGGAGTGCTAACGGGTGGCGGGGATATAGGAGCGGGGTTTGCATGAGTCAAGTTTGCCGGAACACATCTGTCGATGCGCTCTGCCGGTGCGGAGATGCGCTCGTGAGAAACCGTCAACTTGCTCGGTGCTAGGTTGCCATCGAGTCGTGCTGAGCGTACCAGACGGCTTAACCATCAGTGGAGCCGACGTGCCCGTCGTTCACCTCGAAGCCTATCGCCAAGCGCCCGAAACCTGGCGCCCGCCGCAGCTCGCGGTGATCGTGCCTTGCTACAACGAGCGCGACAACATCGCCCTGCTCTACGAAAAGGTCACAGCCGCCCTCGGGGCCTTGCCGTTCGAGTTCATCGTCGTTGACGACAATTCGCCCGACGGCACCGCCGAGGTGGCGCGCCAGCTGTCCCGCGAGCACCCCAATGTCCGCTGCATCCACCGCATCGGTCGTCGCGGCCTGAGCTCGGCCGTCATCGAAGGCATTTCGTCGAGCGCTGCACCCTATTTCGCCGTCATCGACGGTGACCTCCAGCACGACGAGCGCATCCTGCCGCAGATGCTGGAGAAGGCGATGGCAGGCGACCATATCGTCGTCGGCACCCGCTACACCGCCGAGGGCAGCGTCGGCGAAGGTCTGTCGAAGACGCGCGAGGCCGGCTCGCGGCTGGCGACGCGCCTCTCGGGCCTCCTCACCGGCAAGTCGCTGACCGACCCGATGAGCGGCTTCTTCCTCATGCACCGCGCCGTGTTCGAGGAAGTCGCTCCCTCGCTCAGCACTGAGGGCTTCAAGATCCTGCTCGACATCATCGTCTCGGCGGGCCGCTTCCGCGGCAAGGACCTGCGGATCGGCGAGGTCCCCTACACTTTCCGCCCCCGCCATTCGGGCGAGAGCAAGATGAGCCCGCTGGTCGTCGTCCAGTTCCTCGGGCTGATCGTCTCGAAGCTCACCGGCGGCCTGCTGCCCACCAGCTTCCTGCTCTTCGGCCTTGTGGGTGGCTTCGGTGTGGTGGTCCACATGGGCACGCTGTGGCTTGCGCACGAGCGGGCCGGCCTCGATTTCGTCTGGTCGCAGACTGCCGCGGTCATCGTCGCCATGACGTTCAACTACATCGTCAACAACGAGCTGACCTACGCCAACAAGAAGCTGAAGGGCCTCCGCTTCTGGACCGGCCTGCTCACCTTCTACGCGGTCTGCTCGATCGGTGCGCTCGCCAACGTTTCGGTGGCCAGCTGGATTTACGCCTTCGACGGCCAGTTCTATGTTGCCGGCCTCCTCGGCGTCCTTATGAGCGTCGTCTTCAACTACTCGGTTACAAGGGTCTTCACGTGGCGGTAAGCGCAGAACTCGAAATCAAGCTCCGTCGCACCGGCGGGGTCGGTCCCAACACCAAGTGGGACTGGTCGCTCGTCGACGCCGAAGGCAACGTGGTCAAGAAGGGCTCCGCCCTGGGCGAAGAAGCCAGGGCTTTTGCCACTGCCAAGAAGATGCGCGAGAAGCTGGCGAAGGGCTGACTCAGCTCAGTGGCCGAGGCGCGCGCACCCCGTCGTGATGCGCGCCAACGAGGGATTTCAGGCGGCGCCGAGCTTGCCGTCCATCTCGGCCCAGGCCTGGCGCTTGCGGTAGATCGTCGAGGGGCTGAGTTCCAGCGCCTGCGCAGCGAGCGCGATATTGCCGCCGAAGCACTCGATCGCTTCCTCGATGATGCGCTGTTCCTGCCGCCACATGGGCAGGACCTCGGCGCGCACCGGCGCTGCCGGCAACTCGACGGAGGCAGGGGGTGTGCCGGCCTCCATGGCCAGCAGCCGGGACTTGCGGTGGCGCTCGGCGATTTCCTGCAGACGTTCGGCGAAAGCCCGCCCGCCGAGGGGGCGGCAAAGGTGGTCGTGTGCGCCCGCCCGCATCGCCGCCATGGCTGTCGAGACCGAGTTGCTGTCGGAAATCGCGATCACCAGCGCCGCTGCCGAGACCCGAACCAGCCGTCCCACCGCCGCCTCGGCGTCTTGCGAGAGGTCTGCGAGCGAGGGCAGGTCGACCAGAATCACGTCCACCACGCCCGCCCGCAGCTGCTCCAGCGCCTCGTGGCCGGTGGCGACCTGCATGATCACCGGAATCTGCCTGAGTACCGGCCGGATGCCGATCGACAGCAGCGGCCCGGCCGCCACGTCCTGGTCGACGAGCAGGATGCGAACGATTTCGGTATCTTGGCCGCTGTGGAGCACGGGCCGGAGTCCTTGGTCTGATGGTCGAGGGAGTGTTGACGATCAGGGTAAATAATTCGTTGGGAGTGGACGAGCGGGCGGTTCGCCTTTCGGGCGATACCCGCCGATGCTATGACAAATCGCGTCGAATCCCGTCTCTCTCACTGGGGCGCCGAGCGCATTGCAGGGCCTGGTCTATATCTTCATCGTGCTGGCCGCCCTTGGGGTGGCCGCCGCTGCCTATTTCGGGCTCACCTTCTCACCCATCGAGGCGGTGGTGACGGCGCTCGCCTTTGGCGCGGTTGCGGTGGTGCTGGTGGAGCGTCAGCTGCGGCAGCGGTCGGAGGCGCGCCTCGAAAAGGCGGTCGAGGACCTGGCGCGCCTGCTCTCCACCGATGCCAAGGCCGGCCAGGTACTGAGCCAGCGACTCAACGCCATCGCCGACGCCAATGCCGGCAACCGGCTCGAGGCCATCGAGGCTGACATCTCGGTGCTCGGGACCGTCACTCGCCAGTTGGCCGAAGCGCTCGCCGAGTTCGAGGAGAACCAGCGCAAGCTCGGCAGCCGGGTCGTCGAAGCCGAACCGGAGGCCGAGCCGGAAGAGGACGAGGACGTGCTCCCCGAGCCGCTGGTGCCCGAAGCCGAACTGCGCGCCGCGCTCGACTCCAACCGGCTGGTCTTCCATATCGAACCCATCGTGCAGCTGCCGCAGCGCCGGCCCGTAGGCTACGATCTCGTACCGCGCCTGATGCGCGAGGAGGGGAGCCTCGCCGATGCCGTCGATTTCATGCCGCGCCGCGGCGGCGAGGACATCATCCGCCGCATCGAATCGCTGGCCCTCGATGAGGCCGTCACCATCGCCCGCCGGGCCCGTACCGCCGGCCAGCCGATCCGGCTCATCCTCCAGCTGACCCGCGCCACGTTGCTCGATCGCCGCTCGCTCGAGCAGGTCGGGGCGGTGCTGGGCGCCAACCAGGCCATAGTGCCGTCGCTGAGCTTCGCCATTCCGCAATCGGAGTGGAAGGCCATCGGGCCGACCGAAAAGCGCCAGCTCTACGATTTCCGCAAGGCCGGCGCGGGCTTCGCACTGACCATGGTGCAGACGCTGCGCGTCGATTTCGCCGAGCTCGAAGGCATGGGCTTTGCCAGCGTTCGCTTCGACGCCACGCGGTTCCTCCGCAACCCCGAGAGCTTCACCGATTTCCACACCGCCGATATTGCCCCCTATGCCAAGCGCTTCCAGATCGAGCTCTGCGGCACTGGCGTCATCGATGAACAGCAGCTGCTGAGCCTGTTCGAGGACGGCATTGTGCTGGTACAGGGCCCGCATATCGGCCGTCCTGGTCCCGTGCGGGCCGATCTCGTGGTCGAACGGCGCCCCGAACCGCGTCGCGCCGGCGCCGAAGCATAACTCAAGGATACTCGCCCGATGACGGCACTCGACGGCCTGCGCCACCTCGCGCCCCGCTACGACGCGATCCTCTCCGATGTGTGGGGCGTCGTGCACAACGGCGTCGTGGCACACGCTTCGGCCGTGGAGGCGCTGGCGAACTACCGAGCGCAGGGCGGCCGCGTCGTGCTGATCACCAACGCCCCGCGCCCGGCCGCTCCCATCATCGAGATGCTCGATCGCATGGGCATCACCCGCGACGCCTATGATGCCGTAGTGTCTTCGGGCGGTGCCACCCGCGCCATTCTGGCTGCGGAGTATCGTGGCCACACGCTCCACTATGTCGGCCCGCCCCACGAGAACGATGCGCTGTTCGAAGGGCTCGACATCACGCTCG
>JAEYYP010000174.1 GCA_023428425.1 Pseudomonadota bacterium | reverse complement strand
GGCCTGGGGCAGCCTGACGCCGAACCGGTCCGCGAAGCCGGCCTGACGGCGTCAGCCGATGCGCTCGGCCTAGATCGAGCTGATGATCGACTCGATGAAGCTGCGGTCCTGCCCGAAGGACGGGGTGCGGCGCGAGTCGATCTGGAAAGACTTGCCGTCGGCGACGCCGAGGCGCTCCATGTCGGTGACCTTGCCCTTCTTGTCGAAGTAGATGACCAGCACCGTGCGCTGCTTGGAGAGCTCCATGCCGAACGCGGTCTGCTGCACCTTCTCGCCGACATAGATCCAGGCGGTCTCGCTGGCGAACGTGTTGACCGACTGCGGCGAGCCGAGGACGGTGGTGACCAGCGCGGCGGACTGGCCGGGGCGGATCTGCTTCACGTCGTCTTCGGAGATGTCGTAGCCGCGCTGCTTGTTCTGCACCAGGCTCAAGCCCGACGAGCAGGCGGACAAGGTCAGCGAGAGCACGAGGGCCGCGGCGATCGGGGAGGCGAAACGGAGTGCGGCGCTAAGGCTCATAAGTTTGACTTTCCCGATCTCTGTCGACTATTACCACGGCCTTGGCCGGCCGGGGGACTATTAGCTGCCCCGAGCTTCATATGGCAAGCACGGGACCATCCCGCGCAACCATTCGACGCCGTCGCCAAGCCCTTCTCCGTTCGATGCCGGAGGCCCGACGACGATGTTGAATCTGTTCAAGAAATCCCCTGACCCCGAAGCAGTCCATGCCGTCTATCGCGCTATTGTGGCGCAATCCCGGCAACCGGTTTTCTATGCCCAGTGGGGCGTGCCAGACACGGTTACCGGCCGGTTTGACGTCCTGAGTCTGCACATGGGACTGGTGTTCCGCCGACTCGGCGGGCAAAGCAAGGCCGCGACAGAGTTCTCGCAGGCGCTTTTCGACCTGTTCTTCAAGGACATGGACCGGAACCTGCGCGAGATGGGGGCAAGCGACCTGAGCGTGCCCAAGAAGATCCGCGACATGGGCAACCTGTTCTACGGGCTGACCACCAAGGTCAACGAAGCGATGGCCCGTGGCGATCGGGCCGAAGTGGAGGCGGCGCTGCGGCGCAACCTGTTCGCCGACCGGGAACATGCCGACGTCGTGGCGTTGGCCGACTACCTGGAAAGCGAGTATGCCAAGCTGGAGCGACAGGCGGTGGACGCGATGATCGGCGGCCGCGTGGTGATGGGTGAAGCGGCATGAGGGACGGTGTCGAGAGAATTATCGTCCCTGACGCATCGATCCGACTCGATTCGATGCCGGCGAGCGGGCGCGACATCGACCTCACGGTGGAGCGGGGCACCCGCGAGGCGATCGCCGCGCAGATCGAGGTGACGGCGGTGGACCGTCTCCAGGTCAAGCTGCATGCGGTGCGGTTCCGCGGCGGCATAAGGGTGACCGGGCAGTTGCGGGCGCTGGTCACGCAGCCTAGCGTGGTGTCGCTGGAGCCAGTCACCGAGGATATCGAGGAAGCCATCGACCGGATTTTCCTGCCGGGTGGCGAGAAAGCCTATGCGGGCAAGGCCGATGCGGAAGTGTTCGTCGACCTCGAGGGCGACGATGTCCCCGACCATTTCGAGGGCAACGAGGCCGACCTGAGCGACCTGATCATCGAGACGCTCGCGCTCGGTGTCGACCCGTATCCCCGGCTCGAGGGCGAAAGCGTCGGCATTGCCGGTGACGAGGACGACGAGGACGATTCCCCGTTTGCCGGGCTCAAGGCGCTGAAGATCGGCGAAGACAAGGGCTGACGCCCCATCTCCGCCACACCTCGCAGGCTTGTGCGGGCAATACGAACGGTTAGATTGGCGACGCTCCGCTGCGGGGCGCTGGAACGGCGATGAGTGACGTTATCCGCATCTCTGTCGACGCCATGGGCGGCGACAAGGGCCCCCGCGTGGCGGTGGAGGGGGCACGGCTGTTCTGGAAGGAACGCAAGAATGTCCGCTACATCTTCCACGGCCGCGAGGCGGAGATCGCGCCGCTGCTCGACACCTGCCCGGAAATCAAGCCGCTGAGCCAGATCGTTCATGCGGAAACGGTCATCTCGATGCAGGACAAGCCGAGCCAGGCCCTGCGCAAGGGGCGAGGCACTTCGTCGATGTGGGCGGCGCTGCAATCGGTGAAGGACGGCGAGGCGGATTTCGCCATCTCAGGCGGTAATACCGGCGCGCTGATGGCGATGTCGACCTTTTGCCTCAGGCCGATCGAGGGTATTTCTCGGCCGGGGATCGCGGCGATCTGGCCGACGCTGCGGACCGACATCATCGTGCTCGACGTGGGCGCGACGATCGGCGGCGACGCCAAGCAACTTACCGATTTCTCGATTCTCGGTGCGGCCCTGGCCCGGGCGTTGTTCGACCAGGAACTGCCGACGGTCGGACTGCTGAATGTCGGCACCGAGGAAATGAAGGGGCTCGACGAGGTGAAGGAGGCAGCGCAGATCCTGACGGCGGCCTCCGGATCGGGGTTCATCTACCATGGCTTCGTCGAGGGCGACGATATCGGCAAGGGCACCGTCGATGTGGTGGTGACCGAGGGCTTTGCCGGCAATATCGCGCTCAAGACCGCCGAGGGTACGGCCCGGCAGGTGGGCAGCTACATCCGTGACGCGCTGAAGGCGGACCTCGTGTCGATGCTCGGCGCTGCCATAGCCGGGCAGGCGCTGCAGGCGCTGCGGCGCAAGCTCGACCCCCGCAACATCAATGGCGGCGTGTTCCTCGGGCTCAACGGCCCGGTGATCAAATCGCATGGCGGCACCGATGAAGTGGGCTTCAAGGGAGCCCTCGGCCTCGGCTACGAGATTGCCCGCAACAAGGTGATGGACAAGATCGCCGAGGGCATGCGCCGCTTCCCCACACTGAACGCCGCGCCGACCGAAGCGCCGGTGCAAGAGATAGAGGCGAAACCCGCGTGACTGACCGCAGAACCATCATCCGCAGCGTCGGCGCCTATTTGCCGGCTCGCGTCATGACCAATGACGACCTGAGCAAGATCGTTGAAACGTCGGACGAATGGATCCAGCAGCGTACCGGCATCAAGCAGCGGCACATCGCGGCGGAAGGCGAGAACACCTCGGACCTCGCGGCGGCGGCCGGCCGCAAGGCGCTCGAGAATGCCGGGCTGACGCCCGAGGACATCGACCTCATCATCGTGGCGACGACGACGCCCGACATGACGTTTCCCGCGACCGCAGCAGTTGTGCAGCAGAAGCTCGGCATGCATCACGGCGCGGCCTTCGACATCCAGGCGGTGTGCTCGGGCTTCGTCTATGCCGTGGCGACAGCCGACTCGTACCTCAAGAACGGGTTGGGCAAGCGCGCGCTGGTGATCGGCGCCGAAACGGCGAGCCGGCTGCTCGACTGGAACGATCGCACCACCTGCGTGCTCTTCGGCGACGGTGCCGGAGCGGTGGTGATGGAAATGGGCAAGCCGGGCGAGGATCGCGGCGTGCTGGCGACCGCGCTCCGCTCGGATGGCTTCCACTGGAACAAGCTCTATGTCGATGGCGGCGTGAGCTCGACCCGAACCGTCGGCCACGTGCGGATGGAGGGCAAGGAAGTCTTCAAGCACGCCGTCGGGATGATCACTGACGTGGTCTACAAGGTGCTCGAGGATACCGGCCACACCATCGATGACCTCGACTGGTTCGTGCCGCACCAGGCCAACAAGCGCATCATCGACGGCGCCGGCGTGAAGCTCGGCCTGCCGCCAGAAAAGGTGGTGGTGACGGTGGATCGGCACGCCAATACCTCGGCAGCCTCCGTGCCACTGGCGCTCAACACCGCCGTCGCCGACGGCCGCATTAAGCGGGGTGACCTGGTGATGATCGAGGCGATGGGCGGCGGCTTCACCTGGGGCGCATCGCTGATCCGCTGGTGAATGTGAGGCGGCCCCCCTCCACAAGGAAGCCGCCTCGTTACGTCCGACCGAAGGACCCGAATCCCGGCCGTACGCGTTTCGGTGCCCATGCGGGCGACTGGGGTTATCCGGGCAGGGACTCGATGCTGTCATCCACCATTTGGTGGATATGCTACGCATTTGATCAAAGTGATACGCAATTGTGCGTAATCGGCGATCGTGATGGCAAGCGGCCCGGTTTCGGGGCTCCTGCCGCGTTTTCCGCACCCCAACCGCCACTAGCCTTTGATTGTTAAGTCAGATTGCCAGTGCCCGGTCATCGCGTTAAGGTTTCTTCATCCGTAGGTGGGGGCGCCTCACGGGAGCAGTCCGCAAGGGCAATCGGAGGGGCAATATGGCACAGAAGACTGTGACGCGTGCGGACCTGGCGGAGGCCGTCTACGAGGCGGTCGGTCTGTCGCGGACCGAGTCAGCCGAACTGGTGGAGCGTGTGCTCGACCTCGTCGCCGAGGCGCTGGTGGCGGGCCAGAACGTGAAGCTCAGCTCCTTCGGCTCGTTCCAGGTGCGTTCCAAGAACGAGCGAATCGGCCGCAATCCCAAGACCGGGGAGGAAGTCCCGATCCTGCCGCGGCAGGTGCTGGTGTTCAAACCCAGCAACGTGTTGAAGTCCAAGATCAACAAATCTATGGTCCGGGCTGGAAAATAAGAATCTTCCAGCTCCGGGTGAGTCCATTTGGACAAGTCGCCAGACGCCTTTCGCACGATTTCTGAAGCGGCCGACGAGCTCGACCTGCCGCAGCACGTGCTGCGCTTCTGGGAGACGCGCTTCTCCACCATCAAGCCGCTGAAGCGGGGTGGTGGCCGGCGCTACTACCGCCCGGAGGACGTGCTGCTGCTCAAGGGTATCCGGCGGCTGCTGTATGATCAGGGTTTTACCATCAAGGGCGTGCAGCGCATCCTGAAGGAGCAGGGCCCGCGTTTCGTGATTGCCGTAGGCGAGGGGCGGCCGGTGGAGCAATTGCCACCGACGGCACTGGCGGTGGACGAGCCGGAGCCGGATCAGCCCGAATACGCCGAGTATTCCGAAGCGGATGAGCCGACGGTCGACGCTGACGATGCGGCGCAGGGTGGGGCTGACAAGCACGGCTTCCAGCTGGCGAGCCTGATGCCGAAAGCTGCGCCCCGGCCGGCGGGACTCACCGCCGCGGATCGCGACAAGTTATCCGACGTGCTGCGCGAACTGCTGGACTGCAAGCGCATGCTGGAGCGGGCGCGGGAGTAGGGTACGCCCTCGAGGTCAGGGTAGGCTTCAGCTACCGCGAGGCCCGAACAGAATGATGGTCGCTCCCAGCAGAGCGACGCCGCCACCGATAGTGTCCCATGCATCGGGTCGCTGCCCCTCCGCCAGCCAGAGCCACACCAGCGAAGCGACAATGTAGACGCCGCCGTATGCGGCGTATGCCCGTCCGGCGTGTTCGCTGGGTGCAAGCGTCAGAAGCCAGGCAAAGCCGACCAGTGCAGGGATCCCTAGCGCCAACCAGGCTGGGGACTGACCCTGGCGAAGCCATGCCCAGAAGGCAAAGCAGCCAGCGATCTCAGCGGCGGCGGCGGATGCATAGAGCAATCCTGTCGTGGCAATTGACTGCATGGTGGCCCTCTATCGGTTCTGCTCCTAACATGACGGAGACACCGAAAGTACAAGCCCGGGGGCGCTGGGAAACAGCGCTGGGCCGATATGGTCTGGCGTTGCAGCCCCGACGCCGCCGGGCGTCAGTTCATCACGGCGTCTGCCGGCCTTGCGGGCGCGTGGAGCTTTGGCTCGGCCAGCAGTGAGGGTACGCGGCTCGCGTCCACCGGCGTGCCGAAGAGGTAGCCCTGGATGATGTCGGCGCCGAGGGCGCGGAGCATTGCGAGTTCCACGGTGGTTTCGACGCCTTCAAGGACACAGGTCAACTCCAGGGCGCGGCAGAGCCGCAGCATGCCGGCGACGATCTCGCGAGAAACGGGGTTGGTAGTGATCTGGCGGATGAAGCCGCGGTCTATCTTGAGCGTATCGAGCGGTAGTTGGTTGAGGTGGCCGAAGCTGGAATAGCCACTGCCGAAATCGTCGAGGGCGATGGAGCATCCGGCCGCGACGAGCTGATCCAGAACGGCCCGGGAGCGCGCCACGTCGCGCATGACGCTGGTTTCGGTGAGTTCGAACTGGACACGGGCAGGCGCCACGCCCGACGCGGTGATGGCGGAGAGCAGGGCGGGGGCAAGCGTGGGGTTGGCCAAGTCGTTGGCCGACAGGTTGAAGGACATGTTCACGTCGGCGGGCCATGTCGCGGCCTCGGCAAGCGCCTTGCCGAGCAGGGCGGGGGTGAGGTCCACAATCTGGCCGGACCGCTCCGCGGCCCGGATGAACAGGTCGGGGCGCACCTGGCCGAGGATCGGACTGTGCCAGCGCGCCAGGGCCTCGAAGCCGACAATGCGGCCGCTGGCGAGGGAGACCTGCGGCTGGAACTGCACGCTGAACTCGGCCTCGATATCGGCCTCGCGCAGGGCGCGCTCGAGCGCGGAAGCCTGGGACATGGCCTCCCGGTGCTCGGCCGAGAACACCAGCACGTCGCCGCGCCGACTGTCCTTGGCGGCGTAGAGGGCGTAGTCGGCGTTCTCGTAGACCTCGGCGCTGCCGGAAGGCGCGGACGAGCAATGGCAAAATCCGATGGTGGCGCCGACATGGACTTGTCGGCCGGCGACCTTGTAGGGCTGCGAGATGGTGAGGATGAGGTCGCGTGCCGCCTCCTCGACATCCTGCGGGGAGAGATCCCCGGGAAGCAGCCAGGCGAATTCGTCGCCACCCAAGCGACCGAAGCGGCTGTCTACGGCGAGCGCTCCCCGAATCCGGCCGGCCACGGCTTCGAGGAGCTCGTCGCCAAGGGCGTGACCATACGCATCGTTAATGGCCTTGAAGCCGTCGAGGTCGATCAACCCAAGCCAGAATGGGCGTCCGTTGCCGACCTCTGCGTCGATGTCGTCGAAGACCTTCCGGCGGCTGGGCAGGGAGGTCAGCATGTCGGTTGCGGCCAGATACTGCGCGTGTCCCGTCAGCGCGTCGGCCTTGAGACGGGCGCTGACCTGCTGGCGGAGCGCCTTGCGCAGCAGGTAGGACATGCCGATGGCGACCACAGATGCCGCAACGCCGATCGACAGATACTGGTCGAGCGTCGCTGGGGACACGGTCGAGGCGAACCAGAACAGTGTCGCCATCGCCAGGCCGACCGATATCGCAATGACCCGGAAGGTCGCGCCCGAGGTGGAGAAGGCTACCGTTATCAGGACGAAATATATGAGCTTCGGTTCCTGGAAGCTGAGGTGCATGTAGAGCGCGACGTTTGCGTAGATCAGCAGGTTGGCGGCAAGGCCGACAAGCTCGATCCGACCCAGCGAGACGCTGCGCCCGGGCTTCAGCCATCGCCACATCAGCAGGCAGGCGATCACGGTGAGCGCGCTCAGGCCGCCTAGGACAACCAGTTGCGGGCCTGTCTCGTCCCGCCAATGGCCCCAGGTGACGTAGCAGTAGTAGGCGGCGCAGGGCAGCAGGAAGCCGCGGAGGATCGGCGCATAGGCCTCGGCGAGGGCGTCCCGACTTGCCGAACGATCGGCCGGTGACTGGCGAGTGAAGAGACCCACGGCTACGCCGCCCAGGTCGGAAGCCGGGCATCCGGCGCCGACAAGTCAGCTGAACCGAGTGGGCAGGCAACTGCACGTCCCATTGTGCTACGCGTCCCTTCGTCAGCGCCTTCTGGCGCACGTGCACAAGCGTTGGCACGGCGAAGCTGGCGATTTCGTTAATTGCATGCGGATGCTTGTCGTTTCTGGCGATGGAGACACTCGAAAACTGCTGGAAACGACGAACGTCTGGCGCTACGCGTTCGGCATGTCGAAAACTACTGCCGCAACACTGGCGTTGAGCAAGGCGGGAATCGCCTTCACGCTCTTTCCATACGACTACGATCCCGACGCGCCGCGCATCGGGCTGCAGGCGGCAGAGGCGCTCGGGCGCGACCCGGCGCAGGTGTTCAAGACGCTGATGGCCGAGGTGGATGGCAAGGCTGTGTGCGTCGTGGTGCCGTCGGACGGAGAGGTCAGCATGAAGAAGCTGGCTGCGGCGTTCGGCGGCAAGTCGGCCAGCATGATGAAGCCGGTCGATGCCGAGCGGCTCACCGGGTTCAAGGTGGGGGGTATCAGCCCGTTCGGGCAGCGCAAGGCGGTGCCGACGGCGATGGACGAGACCGCGGAACTCTACGACGAGGTGGTGATCAACGGCGGGCAGCGCGGCCTGCTGATCGGCCTCGCGCCCGGCGATGCGGTGCAGGCCGCGGCGATGAAGGTCGTTGACCTTCTGGCATGAGATCGCTTCCGGCCCGACAGGGGCGGCGCTAATGTCCGCTCCGCAACAATCCGGGGCTCGCGATGGCCAGCATGTTCCTCCTGACGTACTCGGCGCCGATCCGTGACCTGGAGATCGGCGATGTGCTGATCACCCAAGGCGAGGTGGGCACCGACCTTTTCTGCTCGAAGCCGGCCGACTGGCAGTGGAGCGCGACGGCACCAAGATCGCGACCATCGACCAGCACGATTCGCTTATCGGCGAGATGGGACTACTGCTGAGACGGCCGCACAGCGCCACCGTGCGGGCGGAAACGAACTCCAAGGTTCGGGTTGTCGCCGACGCGATGAAGGTGTTGCAGCGGCATCCGGACATCACGCTAAGGCTGGCCATGATGCTGTCGCAGCGACTGGATGAAACTTCTGGCCTGGTCAGCGAACTCAGCCGGCAGGTGTCGGGATCAGCCGATAAGTCGCTGGTCGGCCGGATTCTGTCGGGTCTGGTCACCACACCGGCGAGGCGCTGACGCGATCAGTGCGGGGCAGCGAGACCGGGCGTGACAGCGTGGGCGGCGCGACCGGCGCGGCGCACGGCGCGTTTGCGAGCGGCGGCAAGACCCGGGTCGGCGGCCAGCACCTTTGCCACCTCGTTCTCGACGAACCGCATGACGGCGTCGGTGGTTTTCGCCAGCTTCGGGCGACGACGGACAGACCTCAACGCGACCTCCAACGTACTTGCCACAACAAAAGTCGGCGGGGTTGGGCGCCATGACTGCTTTGGTCAGCCTCGCTGCCCAACCCTCGCTCACCAGGAGTGTCGCGTACAGGAAGTCACAATTTGCCAATACTTGCCAGCAGCGCAGTAAGTTCTGGTTAACGATGCCGGAAGTGCTCCGGGGGCGACGCCTCGTCGGCGACCGGGGGATCGACAGGTGAGGGCTTTGCCGCAAAAATGCCTCTTGCCTCGAAACGACTGGTTCTGTAGGGCATCGCGTCATGTCGGGGTGTAGCGCAGCCTGGTAGCGCATTTGTCTGGGGGACAAAGGGTCGTCGGTTCAAATCCGGCCACTCCGACCATTCTTCCCCCAAAAGTCAGCAGTAGGCCTTGAAGGACAGATCGATTGGATAGTGCCCCCAGCGATCCGGTCCCTGCCGAACTCGCACTGATCAAGGAGAACCTCGACCGCTGGCCGCAGGCCAAGGGCGGCGAGGTGACGCTGATCAACCTTTCGGAGAACCATACCTTCCGGGTGGAAGCGCCGGGCGGGTTGCGTTTTGCGCTGCGGCTGCACCGGGCGCGCTACCAGTCGCGCACCGCGATCGGCAGCGAGCTCGCCTGGCTCGAGGCGATCACCGACCAGACCGAGATTCCGGTGCCGCGTCCGATTCCCGGGGCGGATGGCGAGATTGTGCAGGAAGTGGCGCCTGACCGGTTTGCCGCGCTGTTCGCCTTCGAGCGCGGTGAAGCGCCGAGCGAGGAGGGCGACCTCACGGGGCTGTTCACGACGCTGGGGCGCTATGCGGCGACGCTGCACAAGCATGTGAGCGAGTGGTCGCAGCCGGAAAAGTTCGTGCGGCCGATCTGGGATGCGGCGGGCATCCTCGAGCCCGACGGGCCTTGGGGCAACTGGCGGAAGGCTCCGCATGCCGAGGGCGAGACGGCCGAGGTGCTTGAAGCACTCGACGGGCGGCTGCGCGAGGATTTGCGCGCTTATGGCACCGATATCGACAAGTTCGGGCTGATCCATGCCGACATGAGGCTCGCCAACCTGCTGGTCGATACCGGCGAGGTGCTGCTGCTCGATTTCGACGATTCCGGCTATGGCTGGTTTCTCTACGACCTAGCGGCGAGCCTCAGCTTCATCGAGACGTCGCCGCAGGTGCCGGCGCTGATCCGGGCGTGGCTCACGGGCTACCTCGAAGTGCGGACGCTGAAGCCGGAGGATATCCGGATGATCGACGCGATGATCCTGCTGCGGCGCATGGCGCTGCTCGCGTGGATCGGCTCGCATGGCGAGACGGCGCTGGCGCAGCGGCATGCCGAGCGGTTTGCGCTGGACACGGCGGCGATGGCGCGGAAGTATCTTAGCCGCTGACGCGCGGGACGGGGGGAGCCGCATGCGCATCCTCGCTGTTGCCGACCTGCACTACGCGCTGCCGCAGTTCGACTGGCTGCTGCAGATCGCGCCGCGCTACGACCTCGTGATCATCGCCGGGGACCTGCTGGATGGCGGCTCGTTCGTCACCCCGTCGGCGCAGATGGTGGTGGTGCTGAAGTACCTCGAGCGGCTCCGCGGGGTGACCCGGCTGATGGTGTGCTCGGGCAACCACGACCTCAACCATGTCTATTCGAACGGCGAGAAATATGCGCGTTGGGTGCCTTATGTACGCTCGGCGGCTGCGCACGCGGACAATGATACGATCGAGGTCGATGGGGTGAGCTTTTCGATCTGCCCGTGGTGGGATGGATCGATTGCGAAGAACGCCATCGGGCGGCAGCTGAAGGACGGGGCCGCCAAGCGCGGCGAGCGGTGGTTCTGGGTCTATCACGCGCCGCCGGCCGGGGTGCCGGTGAGTTGGTCGGGATCGCGGTCGTATGGCGATGCGGAGCTATCGGCGTGGATTGAAGAGTATCAGCCGGAGTTGGTGTTCGGCGGGCACGTGCACGAGGCGCCGTTCGCGCGCGGCGGCTCCTGGGCCTCGCGGATGGGGAAGACCTGGGTGTTCAATCCCGGCAAGCAGACGGGAGACGTACCGACTCATATCACGGTGGATACGGAACTGCGAAAGGCGGCGTGGTTCTCGTTCGAGGGGGCAGGGACGCTGGACTTTGGGGTGGAGGGCGCGGTGCCAGAGGAGATGTACGCGTTTCCGGAGTGGGTGCCGGGGGCTTGATCGTATAGCAGCCAACCCGTCGAAGTTGCGCTATCGTTTGGGAGAGCCTGGACGAATGCAGCGCGCTGGAGGCCTCATGAAGCCGAAATTTGTTTACGATAAGAACTTTGACGTCATCGCCAACGGCATGGACTGGCTTGAGCCACCTGCGCTGGCCTATCTGACTGTAGACCGCAAGCTGCTCAAGCTGGAGTGGCCCGGTGGCAAGGTCACCTACCACCTACCGGAAACCCATACGAGCGTAAGTTTCGGAAGCCTCGAGGCTGCTTTCTACGCGGCGTATGGCAAGGAGATGAGCTAGCTGCCACGTCGTAGACACTGGCCAGAAGCTGGGGCACCCTTACAGCCGTGGGTCGTCCTTCAGCGCTGAACCCGTCGCTGCGGCCGGGCTCTGCTGGTTCACCAGCGCTTCCAGCACCTCATCCACCATGCCCAAGTGATCCGAGCGGTCGGCGAACTGGTGTTTGATGTCGGCGAGGTACGTCGTGGCGTCGATCAGGCGGTTGGCGAGGATGCGGGCGACGTGGAAGACGATGCCCGGGCGCTGCTGCAGGAAGGTTTCGGCGTTCTCGATGCGGTGGACGACGATGGGCTCGAGGGCGCTGACGGTGGCGGTGTGGTCGCGGCCGAGGAGGGCGGAGATTTCGCCGAACACGGCACCGGG
>JAEYYP010000218.1 GCA_023428425.1 Pseudomonadota bacterium | reverse complement strand
CGGGCTCGCGGTGCTGGCGATCCTCGCGCTGGGCGTGATCGACCAGCACCGCGAAAACCATCTGTTCCCGCGCGGCACGTTCAGTCTCAAGGGCCCGCTGCCGGCGCTGTTTCTCGCCATGCTGCTGCTCAACATGGCGATCATTTCCGACATGTTCGTGCCGCTCTTCGTCCAGAACCTGCACGGGCAGGCCCCGTTGATCGCGGGCTACATGGTGGCGCTGGTGGCGGTGGGCTGGAGTACGGGATCGATCGTTGTCGCGAACTGGACAGGGGCACGCGAGCGGCTGGTGCTGGTATTGGGGCCGACCCTGCAGGTGCTGGGACTGGTCGGACTGGCGCTGTTCATCGGGGTGGACAATCGCTCCGGTGCCATCCTGCCGCTGGTGCCCGTCGGAGTGGCATTGCTGCTGCTCGGCACCGGTATCGGCATCGCCTGGCCGCATGTCTCGGCGCGCCTGCTGCATTCGGCTCCGGCCGGCGAGGGCGACCAGACGTCGGCCGCGATCTCGATGGTGCAGCTCTTCGCCTCCGGGTTCGGCGCGGCCGTCGCCGGTGTGATCGTCAACGCGGCAGGGCTGGCCTCGGGCGAATCGGTGCGCGCGACGATCAGCGCCGCAGGCTGGCTCTACTGGCTCTTCGCCCTTGCCCCGCTGCTGGCGATCCCGGTGCTGTGGGGGGTGGCGCGAACTGGCCGCGCCGGAGCGGCCGTGGAGCAGCCGGCGGAGTAGATCCGCGTCGGCGGTGGGATTTGGCGCGCCCTCTGCCCTACTCCATCAGAATCTGGAGCTTCACGTCAGTCGGTCGTGCTTCGACCGCCCGATCGAAAGCCTTGATCGAGTCCTCGAAGCTGAAGGTCTCGGAGATCAGCGGCTTCAGGTCGACGCGGCCCGAGGCCATGAGCGCGATGGCGCGGTCGTACTGGTGGGCGTAGCGGAAGACCGAGGTGATGGTGACCTCCTTGACCGAGAGCGAGGCGATGTCGAAGTTCACGTTCTCCACCGGCAGGCCGACCACCACGATAGTGCCGCCGGGACGAACCACATCGACGATACCGGCCCAGGCGCGTGGGCTGCCGGAGCACTCGAAGATCACGTCGGCACCCCAGCCATCGGTCAGTTGGTTCACTTCGTCGATGAGCGTCTTGTCGCGGATATTGACCGGGATCACCCCCTGGTACTGCGCCGCTATGTCGAGCTTGGGTTGCGCGAGATCGGTGATGATGACGCGCGAGCAGCCACCGGCGAGCGCGGCGAGCGCCACCATGGTGCCGATCGGGCCGGCACCCATCACGATGGCGGTGTCGCCCGGCGTTATCCTGGCCTTGGTGGCCGCCTGCATGCCCACGGCGAAGGGCTCGACCATGGCGCCTTCGGCGAAGCTCACGTTGTCAGGCAGCTTGAAGGTGTAGTTGGCCGGGTGGACGACGAAGGGCGTCAGCACGCCGTGGATCGGCGGAGTGGCCCAGAAGGTCACCGCCGGATCGATGTTGTACATGCCGAGTCGCGAGGCCTTGGAATTAGGGTCGGGCACGCCCGGCTCCCTGCAGACGCGGTCGCCGACCTTGAGGCTGGTGACCCCTGCCCCGACCTGCACCACGGTGCCGGCCGCTTCGTGGCCAAGCACCATCGGCGCGTTGACGACGAATGGGCCGATGCGGCCGTGGGTGTAGTAATGCACGTCGGAGCCGCAGACGCCCACCGTGTGGAGCTTGATCTTGACTTCCCCCGGGCCGGGATCGGCTGGCAGGTCGATGTCGCGGAGGGTGAGTTCGTGCTGCTTTTCCAGCACCAGCGCGCGCTGCAGGGTCATGGGTCTCTCCAGGGTCGCCGCTCTGGCGACGACGGCATTTGCTATCGAATAGTCCCTGGCGTGCAGGACGGCAATGCGCCTGCCCAGCCGGCCGCGTGAATGCGAGCGGCGCCCCGCAACGGCGTGCCCCATGCTCGCTGCATGTTTCCGGACAGCTGTGGTCAGTATCGCGGAGTATTGGTTGAGGACAACGCCATACCCCCCAAATGCGGGGTAGGCGGGACAAGTGGGCGCGCCCTCAGAGCCCACTAGCCGACGTTTTCCAGCAATCCTGCTGATATTTCAGCTTTGTCGTGCCGGGGTAACGACTTGGCAAAGCTTGGCTGTGAACAGTGGCGGCCGCGTCACTCTTGGCAGAAGCCAATGCAATCGACTGGAACAAGGTCAGGTCGCTCTTTCTCACTGGTCGTTCTCGGCTCGGTGCTGGTGGTGTTTGTCGCCACGGCAGCGCTGCTCGCCTTCTTCGTCTTCTGGTCGGGGGCGCAGGTGGACAAGGTCGGAGTCGATCGACAGGCGACGCGCGTCGTCAGTTCCCTCAGCCAGCAGCTGCGTCAGGTCTCGAAGGACCAGGAAAGCGTGGCGGTGTGGGACGACACCATGTCGGCGGTATCGCGCCGAGACTTCACCTGGCTAAACCACAACGTCGCTCGTCAGATGGCGAGCTACTTCAGCCACGACGCCAGCTACATCCTCGAAGGCGACGACGCACCGATCTATGCGTCGAAGGCCGGACGACGGACCGATGTCGACGCCTATGGCGCCGTCGCGGCAGTGGTCGCCCCTATGGTCGACGAACTGCGAGCCAAGACGCGGCTCGGCTATCTCGATATTCCGCCATCGATCGCCGACTTCGCGGTGATCGACGGCACGCCCTCGATCGTTGGCGTGTTCCCGATTGTCTCGGCCACCGGTGAAGGCGAGCGGCGCCCCGGCCACGAACCGATCCTGGTCAGCGTGGTGAAGCTCGACATCGGCTACGAGATGGGCATGATCGACCGCTACATGCTCGAGGCCGGACGGTTCACGACCAGCCCGAGCGACACCGGCCTGTCAGTGTTCCCGGTCACCAATCGCTCGGGCCGCATCGTCGCCTTCTACGAATGGCAGCCGTTTCTCCCCGGCACCGAACTGCTGGACCAGACCGTGCCAGCCCTTGCTGCCGGCTTCGGCGTGCTCGGCCTGCTGGTGGCCTTGCTGTTGCATCGCCTGTGGCGCTCATCGCGCGCCCTCGAGAGCAAGCATATCGACGCCGAACGGCAGGCGACGCAGGACCCCCTCACCAACCTGCCGAACCGACTGAGCTTCGAGCGGCAGTTCGACAGTATCCTGCGCGAACACGGTGCCTCGCGCAGGCTGACGACCCTGCTGATGCTCGACCTCGATCGCTTCAAGCAGGTCAACGACACACTGGGACACCATGCAGGCGACGACCTCATCCGCGCCGTGGGCGAACGGCTCCGCCATGTCGTCGGCGACGAAGCGATTCTGGCGCGACTGGGAGGCGACGAGTTCGCCATCCTCTGTGCAGCAGGGCTCGAAGAACCCGAGGTGATGGAAATCTGCCGAACCGTCATCGAGGCGATCGGCCGGCCTTTCCGCATCGGCGGCAACGAAGCATTCGTCGGCGTATCGATCGGCGTAGTGATGGCGCGACCGCAGGACCGCAACCGGCATGAACTGACCCGCCGAGCCGACATCGCGCTCTACGAGGCCAAGTCCTCCGGTCGCAACCGCGCCGCCATCTACGTGGAATCGATGAACGAGCTGGTGCAGACCCGCCACTCGACCGAAGCGGAACTGCGCGAGGCGCTGAAGGCCGGCGACCAGCTCTGGGTGGCGTTCCAGCCGCTGTTCGGCCGCCGCGAGGGCGAAATCGTAGGAGCCGAGGCACTGGTGCGCTGGACCCATCCGCGACGCGGCCCGATTTCGCCGGTGGACTTCGTGCCCATCGCCGAAGGATCGGGGTTGATCGAGGCGCTCGGCGAAGTGGTGATCCGCCGTGCCTGCCAGATCGGTGCCCGATGGCCGGGACTGACCATGGCGGTGAACATCTCGCCCGCGCAGTTGCGCAACCCGACCTTCGCCGAACGCATCTTCGCCATTCTCGCCGAGACGGGAATGCGGCCACAGGACCTCGAGATCGAGATCACCGAGTCCATCCTGCTCGACGACGAAATGGCAGCCTCCGACGCGATCCGCAGCTTCCGCCGCGCCGGCATAAAGATCGCGCTGGACGACTTCGGCACCGGCTATTCGTCGCTCAACTACCTGAAGCGGTACCCCGTCGACCGCATCAAGATCGACAGGTCGTTCATCACCCAGCTCTCCACGGCCGCCGCGTCGATCGCCATCGTGCAGGCATTGGTAACGTTGGCACATGCCCTGGGGATCGAGGTCACGGCCGAAGGCGTCGAGACGGACGAACAGTACCGGGTCCTCGCGTCGATGGGCTGCAACACCTTCCAGGGTTACCGGTTCTCGAAGCCGCTCGAACCGCAAGCGCTGGAACGCCTGCTCGATGTGCCGACCGCCCTCCCCGCGGCACAGGTCGCCTGAGGCTCAAAACCTTAACCAGTCGCGCTAACGCGGCTTTTCCGATGAGACGGGTAGCCTTCTTCGCAAACGGGGGTTCGCATGCGTCAGACGAACTGGCGGTTTTCGTTCAAGGTGCTGCTGCCGGTGGTCGTCGCCATCGTGGTGACGCTGGGCGTATCGGTCGGCTTCATCCTGTGGTCGGCCTACAAGTCCGACGACCGCGCCCTGGAAAGGCAGACCCGCGTGGTCAGCCATATGCTCGAGAAGGCCAAGACGACGATCGCCACGCAGCAGGACGCCGTGACTGAATGGGACGAGGCGGTCGAGGCCCTTCGCGGCGACAGGGCCATCGACCGGACCTGGATTGCGGACAATCTCGGCTACGACGTGTTCGCCCAGTTCTCCCACAACCGCATCTACGTGCTCGACCCGCAGCTGAACGCGATCTACGCCATGCGTGATGGCGGTGACGCGGCGCTCCACACCTTCGAGGCGGATCGTGCCGGCGTCGTGGCAGTGGCCGAGAGGCTGCGGAATCTCGACGGCCTCACCGCGATCGGCGCCTACAATAACGGCTTCGCCGATGTGCCCAAGGAAACCGACGTTGCGCTCGTGGATGGCAAGCCGGCGCTGGTGAGCGCGGTGCCGATCGTCTCGGAGACGGACGATTACGATGTCGCGCCGGGCGACGCACATTTCCATGTGGCAGTGCGCTTCCTCGATGACGCGCTGGCGACAGAGCTGATGGAACAATTCCTGCTCGAGAACGCGCACTTCTCGTCGGACCCGACTCCGGCCAAGGGCGAGGCGGTGATGCCGATCCTCGACCAGAGCGGCAAGGCGATCGCCTGGTTCAAGTGGACACCGGACCGTCCGGGCGCGCGGATACTCGAAGAGACGGTGCCGGCCATGCTGGCGGTGCTCGCCGTTGCCGGGGTAGTGATCTTCTTCCTCATGCTGCGGCTCAGGAAGTCCTCTGCGGAGCTTGAAGCTGCCCGCGCAGACGCGCAGCATCGGGCTCTCCACGATCCGCTGACCGGGCTGGCCAACCGCACCATGTTCCAGGAGCGGCTGACGCAGGCCCTTGCGGGGCTCAACCGCGGTGGCGATCCGGTGGCGCTGCTGGCGCTCGACCTCGATCGCTTCAAGCAGGTCAACGACTCGCTCGGTCATGAGGCCGGCGACGAGCTGCTGAAGCAGGTCTCCGCGCGCCTCAAGGCGTTGCTGCGGGACACCGATACGCTGGCCCGGCTGGGTGGCGACGAATTCGTGGTGCTGCAGAACGCCATCAAGGCCGTCGATGACGCTGAGACGTTGTCGAAGCGGATCATCGCCAAGGTGTCGGAGCCCTACCGGCTGGCCGGGACCGACGTGCGGATCGGCGTGTCGATCGGCGTCGCGGTGGCACGCGACGCAGCGGCCGATGGCCTCGACCTGCCAGCGCGGGCGGATTTCGCGCTGTATCAAGCCAAGGAGGCCGGACGAAACACGTTCCGGCTGTACGATGCGGCTGCCAGGCAGGACGAGGCGACGAAGGTCGCCTGATCAGCCAGCGACGGCGAGAACACCACTCAACCGCGCTTCGCGCTGCCGCAGACCGCGTGTCACGGTGACCGCCGCCCACATGGTCCCGAGCTTCCCCTTGTCGAACAGGGCGAACAGGCAGGGCGTGATGTAGCTGGCGCGACAGATGGCCGGCGTATTCTGCAGGAAGGTTGCGACCTGCCGGGTGACCTCGGCCATCTGGCGCTTGCGGCCGGACGCCGAGCTCGCCGGCTCCAGCCTGGCCAGGGCTTCCGCCGCGAGTGCGCTGGCGTGCAGCGTGCGAAAATCCTTCGCCGTTATCGAGGCGCCGGCGATGTCGCGCAGGTAGCGGCACAGGTCGTCGGTGCGGATGGCCCGTGGCTGGCCTTCGGCGTTGCGATACATCAGCAGGCGCTGGCCCGGGATCGATTTCACCCGCGTGATTGCCGCCGCTACCCTGGCATCGACAAGCTGATAGCTGGCCTTCTTGCCGCTCTTTGCAGGGAACCGGATGCTGACCGTATCACCCGCAACGCTGACATCCCGCGTGAACAAGGTGCCTGCGCCGCGCGTGCCATTGGTTTCGAGATAGCGTTCGCGGCCGACGCGCATCGCGGTGCGATCGATAAGCGCCACACCCAGCGCCAGCGCGAGCCGCTTGCTGCCGGCCTCGGCCTCGAGGTCGTCACGCACCCGGCGGCGAATGCGCGGCAACGCATCCGACAGCAGCGCCAGTTGCTGTTGCTTCCGTGCTCTGCGGCGCTCTTCCCAATCCGGATGGTAGATGTACTGGAGCCGTCCGGCCGCATCCTTGCCAAGCGCCTGGATGTGATGTCGCCCGTTCTGGGCGATGCGCACATCGCTCCAGGCCGGAGGAATACCGAGGGAGCGTATCCGGGCGACCAGGTCGGCATCGCGTATCGCCTCGCCGGCGACGTCGACATAGCTGAAGCCACGACCGCGCCGGACGCGGACGATCGTCAGGTCGTCGCGCCCGGCCCGCTTGAGTCTGACCATGGCAATCAGGTGGTCGGCGTCGGCGTGGTGATAATGTCGTCACCCGGGACATCGGACGGCGTCGGCTGGACACCGGGCTGATTGACCGAGCCTTCGCCACCGGGCTGGATGGCCGTGGAGATGGCGAACAGGATGCCGAAAACCGCGATGATGCCGACCAAGGACAGGATCAGCACGCGAAAGTTCATCATCCGGCCGCTGCCCTGCCGGACCTCGGGCGTCGTCTTGTTGGCGTTGTAGGTTTGCATGGCTATTCCCCTTGAAGATCAATTGCAGAAAGCAACGCCACATCGCTGCCCGCGGTTCCGTGCCCTCTTGACCCGGGGGCGACAGCGCGGGACCTTTGGGGCCATGTGCACGGCATCCAGATGATCTCAGCAGAACTCCTCACCCGCATGATCAAGGCCGGCGCCGGCGAAATCCCGGCCGACGTGGTGATCAAGAACGTCCGGCTGCTCGACGTGATCTCGGGATCGGTGATCCACACCGATATCGCCATCGTCGCCGACCGCATCGTGGGCACCTACGGGTACTACAACGGCAAGCGGCTGATCGAAGGCGAGAACCGCTTCGCGGTGCCGGGGTTCATCGACACGCACCTGCACATCGAGTCCTCGCTGGTGACGCCGCTGGAGTTCGACCGCTGCGTGCTGCCGCACGGCGTGACGACGGTGATCTGCGACCCGCACGAGATCGCCAACGTGCTGGGTGCGGAAGGCATCCGCTATTTCCTCGAAAGCGCCGAGCGCGCGATCATGGATATTCGCGTCAACCTCTCGTCCTGCGTGCCGGCAACCGGACACGAGACGTCGGGGGCACGCCTAGAGATCGCAGACCTCGAGAAATTCCGCCAGCACAAGCAGGTCATCGGCCTCGCCGAGATGATGAACTTCCCCGGCGTGCTGGCCGGCGACAAGGGCATCATCGACAAGCTGGTGGCGTTCCAGGGCGGGCATATCGATGGCCATGCCCCGTTGTTGAGCGACCTGCCGCTCAACGGCTACCTCGCCGCCGGTATCCGCACCGACCATGAGGCGACGACCGCCACGGAGGCGCGCGAGAAGCTCAGGAAGGGCATGGCCATCCTGATCCGCGAGGGATCGGTGTCGAAGGACCTCGACGCGCTCGCCGAAGTGCTGGATGCCAACACCTCGGCCTATGTCGCGCTCTGTACCGACGACCGCAATCCGCTCGACATCACGGAGGAAGGGCATCTCGACAGCTCGATCCGCCGATTGATCGCGCGCGGCCGCCCCTTGCATCACGTCTATCGCGCCGCCTCGCATTCGGCGGCACGGATTTTCGGTCTCAAGGATCGCGGGCTGGTGGCACCGGGCTATCGCGCCGACATCGCGCTGCTCGACAGCCTCGAGAATTGCCGGGTCGCCGAAGTGATCTCGGCCGGCCGGCTGGTGCGACCCGAACTGTTCAAGGACCGCAAGCCGGTGCCCCCCGTCGGCCTGGCGTCGATGAAGGCAAAGCCACTGCGGCCCAGCAGCTTCATCGTCCCGCCCGACCCCAGCCGCAACCAGACGCCGGTGATCGCCGTAAGGCCGGGGCTGATCCTCACCTATCGCGAGAACGCGACGCTGGAAGTAAGCGACAAGGGTACGCTGCCCGACCTCGACAACGACATCATCAAGATCGCCGTGATCGAGCGGCACGGCAAGAACGGCAACATCGCGCGCAGCTTCGCCAAGGGGTTCGGGCTGAAGCGTGGCGCCATCGCCTCCTCCGTCGGCCACGACAGCCACAATATCACCGTGGTCGGTGCCACCGACGAGGATATGGCGACAGCAGTGAACCGGCTGATCGAACTGGGCGGCGGCTTCGTCGTCGCCGATGGCGGGCGCGCGGTGGCCGAACTGGCGCTGCCGATCGCAGGGCTGATGAGCCTGCTGAGCTTCGAGGCCGTGGCCGACAAGCTGCACATCCTTCGCGAGGCCGCCTACGCGCTGGGCTGCACGCTGCCAGAGCCGTTCCTGCAGGTCTCGTTCCTCGCCCTGCCCGTCATTCCGCACGTCAAGTTGACGGACAAGGGCCTGTTCGACGTCGACGCGTTCGATTTCATCAAATGAGCCTGACCAGCCGTTTCGTTGCCGACCGCATGGGGTTGGGCAAGCGCAAGTGCCGCGCCCGCATCACCAAGGGCATCATGGTGCCGATGGGCGACGGGATCGAACTCGCCACCATGCTGTTCGAACCGGCCATGCCCGGTCCGCACCCGACCATCCTGATGCGCGAACCCTACGGGTTGTCGGGCTTCGCCTCGATCGGGGAGATCTACGCCGAGCGGGGCTACAATGTGGTGCTGCAGGCCTGCCGCGGCACCGACAAGTCCGGCGGCGAATTCGACCCACTGAGCAACGAGCGGGCAGATGGCCTGGCGACGCTGGAATGGATCAAGCGTCAGCCATGGTACGACGGGCGGCTGGGCACGTCGGGGCCGAGCTATCTGGGCTACACGCAATGGGCGATCTGCGACGCGCTGCCCAGGCATTCGGCCATGGCCGTGAAGGTCACGAGCGCCGAGTTCAAGTCGATCGTGTTCCCGGGCGGCAGCTTCGCCGTGGGGCTGTGGCTGAGCTGGCTGCAGACGGTAGAGGGCATTCGCTCGAACCCGCTCGGCCTGATGCAGCGCATGTTCACCGGTGGCATCGACAAGATGACGCTGCGGGCCAGCATGCGGCTGCCGCTGCGGGACGCCGACAAGCGTGTCGTGGGTCACGAAGTGCCGTTCTGGAATCGCTGGATGACCGACGCCGTCGGCAACGACGCGTTCTGGGAGCCGATGGACCATACCCACCGGATCGGCGCCCGCACGCCGCCGACGAGCTTCACTTCGGGCTGGTACGACTTCATGCTCGACCAGTTGCTGCGCGACTATGCCCTGCTGACCGACGCCGGCCACGAGCCACACCTGACGATCGGCCCATGGTTCCATGTCTCGCCCGAACTGCAGGCGGAGAGCGCGCGCCAGACGCTGGCGTGGATGAACGAGAAGCTGCTCGGCGAACCCGCCCCGAACCGCAAGGCGGTTCGCATCCACGTTTCCGGCCGCGACGAGTGGCACGAGTTCAACGCCTGGCCGCCAGGACCGACGGAGACGCAGATCTGGCACCTGCATCCGAACGGGGTGCTGTCGCCACGGCCGGTACTGGCCTCGGAGCCGGACCGCTACCACTACGATCCACGCCACCCTACCCCGGCGGTGGGCGGCGCGATGTTCGCCTTCACCGGTGCGGGTCCGGTGGACCAGAAGCCGCTGGAGGATCGAAAGGATGTGCTGGTCTATACATCCGAACCGCTGTTCACCGAGCTGACGGTGATGGGCCAGGTGCGGGTGATCCTCCACGCCCGTTCGAGCCTGGTGAACACCGACTTCTTCGTGCGACTGTCGGATGTGGACGAAAAAGGGATATCGACCAATATCTGCGACGGATTGGTGCGAAAGACCTCAGCCGATCCGGCCGTGCCCGACGATGTCTGGAAGATCACCCTGCGGACGCACGCCACTGCTCACACCTTCAAGCGCAACCACCGGCTCCGGGTGGTCGTCGCGTCAGGCGCCCACCCGCGCTATGCCCGCAACACCGGCACGGACGAGAAGCTGGGCGATGCGGTGACGCTGGAGGCGGCCGACGTAGAGGTGTTCCACGACCCCAGCCGGCCCAGCGCCATTCATCTGCCGGTGTTCGAGCTGGGTGAGACCAGCCGGGCCTAGTTGTCGTAGAAACCGGCCGCCCGACAATCGCGGACGGTGAGCGTGTCGAGATTGACGCCCTTCACAAGCGCTGCATCGCTGGCATCGGCATGCTCGGCCCAGTAGCCCGACGGATCGGAGACGATGTATCCCGCCTCCGGCTCATCAGGTGGCTCCGAGGCCAGCGAGCCTGCGTTGCGGAAACGCACGGCGTCGCACTGTCGATCAACCCTCGCCACATCGGTCGGCGATAGCTCCACGCCCTTGATGGACATCGCCGCTGCCGGGGCAACGGAGCATGACGCAATCAGCACCAGAAGACAGAACCTGCGCATCGGAGCCTCCTCCTTTTCCTGCGTACCCTTGGAAGCCGCGTTCTTCAACCGACCTCTCAACGAAAAGCGGGGGGGGG
>JAEYYP010000139.1 GCA_023428425.1 Pseudomonadota bacterium | reverse complement strand
CTCGCCATCAACTGCGACGTGCTCGATCCCCTCACCTACCAGCCCTACAGCCGCGACCCGCGCACCACGGCCAAGAAGGCCGAGGCCTACGTGAAGGAGCTGGGGATCGGTGACTCGGTCTATTTCGGCCCCGAGCCCGAATTCTTCATCTTCGACGACGTCCGCTACTCGAACACCACCTACAAGGTGGGCTTCTCGGTCGCCTCGACCGAGCTGCCGACCAACAACGACACCGAGTACGAGTCGGGCAATAACGGCCACCACATCGCGCTGAAGAAGGGCTACTTCCCGGTTCCTCCGCTCGATACCGCCCAGGATATGCGCGGCGAGATGCTGGCAGCGATGGGCGCCATGGGCGTGCCGATCGAGAAGCACCACCACGAGGTGGCCTCGGCCCAGCACGAACTCGGCATCAAGTTCTGCCCGATCATCAAGCCAGCCGACTCGGTCCAGATCTATAAATACGTGATCCAGCAGGTCGCTCAGGCCTACGGCAAGACCGCGACCTTCATGCCGAAGCCGGTCTATGGCGACAACGGCTCGGGCATGCACTGCCACCAGTCGATCTGGAAGGACGGCAAGCCGCTCTTCGCTGGTGACCAGTATGCCGGCCTGTCGCAGGAAGCCCTGTACTACATCGGCGGCATCATCAAGCACGCCAAGGCCATCAACGCGTTCACCAACCCGACCACCAACAGCTACAAGCGCCTGGTGCCCGGCTTCGAAGCCCCCGTGCTGCTGGCCTACTCGGCCCGCAACCGTTCGGCCTCCTGCCGTATCCCCTTCGGCCAGTCGCCGAAGGCCAAGCGTGTCGAGGTCCGTTTCCCCGATCCGCTGGCGAACCCGTATCTCGGCTTTGCCGCCATGCTGATGGCCGGCCTCGACGGCATCAAGAACAAGATCCACCCGGGCGACCCGATGGACAAGGATCTGTACGAACTGCCCAAGGAAGAGCTGAAGCAGATCCCGACCGTGTGTGGTTCGCTGCGCGAAGCGCTGGAGTCGCTGGACAAGGACCGCGAGTTCCTGCTCGCCGGTGGCGTGTTCGACAACGACCAGATCGACAGCTACATCGAGCTGAAGATGACGGAAGTCATCAAGTTCGAGCACACCCCGCACCCGGTCGAGTACGAAATGTACTACTCGGCCTAAGCGCCGGTTCGATCGCCGTGAATTGGAAGGGCCCCTCGGGGCCCTTTCTTATTTGGTCGCCACCCAGATGATGTGGCGGGCGCCGCGGCCGCCGTGGGCGCGGGCTTTCAGTTCCTCCACCTTCATCCCCGATTGCTGCAGGCGCTTGGTGAAGTGGGCGTCGGGGGCGACGGACCAGACGGCCAGCATGCCGCCTGGTTTCAGGGCGGATTTGGCGCGCGAGATGCCGGCGTGGCTGTACAGCGCATCGTTGCCGGGGCGCGACAGGCCTTCGGGGCCGTTGTCGACGTCGAGAAGGATGGCGTCGAATTTATCGCGTGCCATGACCGCTCCCACGTCGTCCACAACCAGCGAAAGTCGTGGATCATCGATGCTTTGGCCATGAACTTCTGCCAGTGGACCGCGTGCCCAGGCGCCGGCGATTTCGGGCACCAGCTCGGCCACCACGATCTCGGCGTCCGGACCGAAATCGGCGAGGGTGCGGCGCAGGGTGAAGCCCATGCCGAGCCCGCCGATCAGCACCTTGACCTTCGGCCGTCCGCCGACCCGCTCGGCCGCGATCTTCGCCATCGCCTCCTCCGAGCCCGACTGCCGCGAGGACATGAGGCCGACGGTGCCAGCGAAGATGGTGAATTCCTGACCGCGCTGCATCAGGCGAAACTCGCCGCCGCCGGGAACCTTCGCCCGACCAAGTTCAACCCAGGGCAGCATGTCGCCTCCGTTTCAGGACCGTCAGCGGCAGCACTACCGGTTTCAGCCGGCCTCGGCCATTGCCATCAGCGCCGCGACCTCTTCCGGCACGTTCTCGGCGAGGCGTGCCGCGGCGAGCACGGGCAGCCATGCGAATATGGCGGCGCGATCGAGCCCGCTGGCTGCCAGGTACGCAGCCACATAGGCCTCGGCGATATCGTTGGAGACCGTCTGCAGCAGCAGCCAGCTGCGGCAGATATCGGCGGCAGGCGGACCGCACGTGGCGTCGAGCCAATCGACGACGACGGCGTCCTCAAGGGTTCCGAGGATGTTGTAGGGATGGAAGTCGCCATGCAGCACCCGGTCGCCATCGGGCAGTCGACTCAGCCGGTCGCGCAGGCTGCGCTTGACCGGTTCGGCGAGTTCGGTGGATGCGATCTTGCGGGCGAGCCGCACCTTGAGCGGCGCCAGGGCCGATCCGGATGCGGCGTGGATGCCCAACTGCAGCCGGACGAGCGCGATGAAGTACGGCCCCGCGCCCGCCGGGTCGGCGAGCATGGGCTCAGCGAAGGGCTGCCCCTCGACCCGGCTCATCACCACGCCCCACCGGCCATCGAACTGCTCCAGCTCGAAGGCGCGCGGGGCAGCTATGCCGACGGCTTCCACTGCGTCGAGAATGGCGAACTCGCGCCGCGCAACCGACTCGGGCTGCCCGGCGCGATAGAGCTTCAGCACCCTGCCCGGCCCGTACTCGAATACCTCGGCAACTTTTCCCTCGCCGACGAGCTTACCGTATCGCAATGAATCGCCCTCCCCGGCGAGCTTGAGACGGCGCGCGCTTTCGCGCAACCTCGGACCGCTGCAGCAAAGGATTCCCATCGTGAGCGTCGGACTTCTCGGACTTCTGGACGATGTGACGGCGCTTGCCAAAGTGGCGGCTGCCTCGATCGACGACGTGGCCGGCCAAGCCACCAAGGCCGGCCTGAAGGCGGCCGGGGCCGTGATCGACGACACTGCCGTAACGCCGAACTACGTCACCGGCTTCACCGCGGACCGCGAGTTGCCCATCGTCGGGCGGATCGCGGCCGGGTCGGTCCGCAACAAGCTGCTGATCCTGCTGCCGGCAGCGCTCCTGCTCAGCTTCCTGGCGCCCTGGGCGATCACACCGTTGCTGGCTCTGGGCGGCGCCTATCTTTGCTTCGAGGGCGCCGAGAAGGTGTTCGAGGCGGTCTTTCCGCACCAGGCCCACGCCGAAGCGCATGACCTCGAGCCCGTCGTCTCCGATCCCGCCGCACTGGAGGCGGAGCGAATCAATGGCGCCATCCAGACCGATTTCATTCTCTCGGCGGAGATCATGACCATCGCGCTCGGCACCCTACCCGTGGACCTGCCCTTCTGGGAGAAGGCCGCAGTGCTGGCGGTGGTGGGAATTGGCATCACCCTGCTGGTCTATGGGGCGGTCGCGCTAATCGTGAAAGCCGACGACATCGGCCTCGCCATGGCGCGCAAGGCGAAGTCAGCGACTGGACGGGCTGCCGGGCGTGGCATCCTCGTCGCCATGCCATGGGTCATGCGCGTCCTCAGCGTTGTCGGTACTGCGGCGATGATCTGGGTGGGCGGCGGCATCTTCATCCACGGCCTCGCCGAGTTCGGCCTGCCGCAGGTGGAGCACCTGATCGAGGCGATCGCTCACCCGGTGGCCGAGGCGCTCGGAGCCTTCGGCGGCGGGATCGTCATTATCCTCGGCGACGGCATCTTCGGCCTGCTGCTCGGCCTGGTGTTGATCCCCATCGTGACCAGGGTGCTGATGCCGGCCTGGAGAGCGATCCGGGGCGTCCTTCCGGGCGCCCGAACCTGAGAGCCTCCCACTAGGACTTGCCGTTCAGCGCCTTTCGCGCTTGCTCGAGTGCCGCGAGGACCGCCGCGATATCGTAGGGCTTCTTCACGACTGGGGCATCGCTGAGCGTCTCGGGGATCATGCCGCCGTCGCCGTAACCGGTCGCGAACGTGAACGGCACGCCGAGCCGGCGCAATTCCTGGGCGATCGCGATCGAGGTGCCGCTGCCGAGGTTCACGTCGAGGATGGCGAGGTCAGGCGTCTGGGCCCGCACCAGTCGTAGCGCGTCGTCGGCAGAGTTGGTGGTGATGATCGTATCGTATCCGCGGTCGTTCAGCATCCCCTCGACGTCCATGGCGATCAGCATCTGGTCCTCGACCAGAAGGATGCGCGAGTCGAACGGCACGGTCTCGAGGCCATGCTGCGCGGGTGCGACGGCTGCGCGGCCGAGCGGCACCACGTTGTCGAGACGAACATGCCGTTTGGGAAGGCGGAACCGCGCTTCGAGCCCCGTGGGCGCATAGGTCACCTTGCTCGCACCACCGAGGTCATAGGGTACCGAACGATCGAGAAGCGCGGTCCCGAAGCCCTCGCGCGACGGCTGCGCTACAGCGGGCCCCTCGGATTCACGCCACTCGATCTCGCAGTCCCCGCCGGTCAGCATCTTCCAGCGGATGTCGAGCCGGCCGCCCGGCACCGAAAGGGCGCCGTACTTGGCGGCATTGGTCGCGAGTTCATGCAGCACCAGCGCCATCACCGAGAAGGCGCGGGCATCGAGCCAGACGGACGGACCATCGAGCACGACGGCGTTCGAGCCGTTTCGGTAGGGCGACAGTTCGGCGCCGATCAGCTCGCCGAGCGCCCCGCCGCCATCGCCACGCACCACCTGGTCATGCGCGAAAGCCAGCGCCTGGATGCGGCCTTTCAGCGTCGCGACATAGTCGGACAGGCTGCGCCCCTCCTGGACGGGTTGGCCGACCAGCGCCTTGATCACCGACAGGATGTTCTTGACCCGGTGGTTCAGTTCCTCGTTGAGCATGCGCTGGCGCACGTCGGCCTTGGCGCGCTCCTCTGCGAGCATCTCGTTGTGGCGCAGCACCACTTCGACCAGCGACGCGCGGGCGGCCTCGGCGATCTCACGGTCCGCCTCGCTCCAGGGCTGGGCCTGACGATGGACGGTCTCCTTCCAGATGGCGAAACTCTTGCGTGGCGTCAGGCGGTCGCCCATCGGACCTGTCGTGTAGGTCTTGTCGGGATTGCCGGCCCACTCGAGGGTCTGCACCATTTCCTTGCGGAAGAACAGCAGGTAGTCGCGCGGCGTCTGCGACAGCGG
>JAEYYP010000118.1 GCA_023428425.1 Pseudomonadota bacterium | reverse complement strand
CGCTGGGTTCACCTCGGTGGTTGGAAGCAGGGGGGTGGCCATTCCCACCCACCTGCCCGGTTGTGATAAACCGCAGCCTTAAGCCGGCACGGCCTGGTCGTAGAGCCCGGCCTTCACCTTCTCGACGTCGATCGCCGCAAAGGCCTCGCTCAGTGCGTAGCCGTCGGCATCGGCCTTCACCTTGGCATGGTCGAAGTCGTTGGCCGCCGCGATACAGGCGTTCGACACCACGTCCTCGGCCTTCACCGCCGTCTTGATCTGGCCGAGCTCGAAGATCTTGTCGAAGAACACCTGCCAGGCGGCGATGTCGTGGTCGCCCCAGCCGGCGCGCTTGTCCATGTCGCCACGGAACACCGCGATCTGCTGCAGGATCGAGGTCGTGCCCAGTTCCGGCCCGATATTGCTGGCCAGCGTCGGGAACTGCTCGAACACCATTTCCACGCCAGCGCGCGGGTTGTGGTAGGCGAACTCGAGGCCCATCGCCCAGCCCTTGAGATACTTGTCGAGGAAGGCCTTCTTGTCCGGGTCGTCGAGGTCGGCGGCGCGCACCACGAAGGTGTTGGCGAAGAGCGGCGATTTCTGCACGCCCAGCCAGTATTCGAAGTCCATGTTCGAGCCGATCCACTCGGCGCGCAGGCCCTCCCAGCTCAGCGCCGCATCGCCCTGCCCGGCCTTGAGCGCCGTGCCCCAGGTCGGCCAGCCCGCTTCGACATACTTCACCTTCGAGATATCGACGCCCTGCACACCCAGCATCGGATCGACGATCGACTGCCACGCCGCCGAACCGAGCAGGATGGTCTTGCCCTCGAGCGTCTTCAGGTCGTTCGTGCCCTCGCCCTTGCGGAAGGCGAGCGAGAACGTGTCCTTGGCCCCCATATGGAACGCCGACTTCAGCTTCATGCCGTTCTCGAGCGCGAACGAGAAGACGCCCGGCGACGGGAAGCCCATGTCGGCCTGACCGACATCGACGAACTTCACCGTAGCGGTGCCGTCCGACGGGCCTGGCTCCATCGCGGTGTCGATGCCGAGATCGGCGAAGTAGCCCATCTTCTTGGCCACCCAGTACGGGTAGTCGTCGAGCACTTCGAGCGTGCCACGCGGCGAAATCCATGTGAATTTGCCGTAGGGAGTCGCGCTGGCGCGGCCCACGCCCCCCAGCGCCGTCGCCGTGACGACGCCCGCCGCCGAAACCTGCAGGAAGGTGCGGCGGCTCATGCCGCCCGAAAGAATACCCATGTCAGTCCCCTGTGTGATGGTTCGTTTCTAGGTCCCTTGGAGCCGGGCGATCGTTTTCCCTCGCCACCCCACCCCGCTGCACGTCCACGTGCCGAATACCCCCGGCCCGCGTAGTCAAACCAATCGCGGCAACACCGCTCTTTCTTCACCTCCCCCCCTCATGGGGGACTTTGAGCCGTGCCACCGGCAAGATCGCTCCAGTGGAGCGATTTTAGGCGAGAAGGCCATGAGAGCTACGCTCGAATGGCCGCGAGGGGGCCGTCCCGGGCCCCCCAGTCCCTGCTACGCCTCCCAGCTCGCGAACTTCTTCCCCAGCAGGAAGAACAGCACGTAGATCAGGATGCCGAGGATCGAGAGGATCAGCACCACCGCGAAGAACTGCGGCATCTGGATCATAGACGAGTACGAGGTCAGCCGGTTGCCGAGCCCGAACCCGCCACCGACCATCTCGGCCCCCACCGCCGTCAGCAGCCCGAAGATCGAGCCCACCATCAGCCCGACGAAGATCATCGGCAGCGCCATCGGCGCCCGCACCTTCCAGAAGATCTGCAGCGTCGAGGCGCCATACGACCGCGCCAGCGCAATTTTGCCGCTGTCCACCCGGCGGAAGCCGGTCGCGGCGTTGATCATCACCATCGGTCCGGAGGCGAGCGCCACCGCGATGATGCGCGGCTCGTATCCGAAGCCGAAGCGCAGGATCAGCAGCGGCACCAGCGCCAGCATCGGCGTCGTCACCAGCAGCAGGATGTAGGGCGTGATGATCTTCTCGACGAAGGGGAACTGCGTGATCACCGCCGCGAGGATCAGCCCCACCAGCGCCCCGATGCCGAAGCCCGAGAACAGTTCGACCAGCGTGTGCCCCAGGTGCGGCAGGATGAACCAGAAGTCGGTGACCAGCGCCACGCCGATCTCGCTTGGCTTGGGGAGCACATATTGCGGCACCGCGAAAATGTTGAGCAGCAGTTCGATGCCGCCGATCACTACCACCGCGACGAGCGCGATGATCGCCACGTCGCGCAACGAGCTTATCCCCGGTCCGGCCGTCAGCGCCGACATGTTGGTGACCCCGACCTCGCCGCTGCCAGCGCTGGCCTTGCCGAACTCGGGAATGGCGTCCGAATTGCTCATCGCCTGCCTCAGTTTGCCGAAGCCGCGACGGCCGGTCGCTGCGCGATGCGCGCCTTCGACTGCTGGTCGCCGACGATTTCGCGCTTGATCGTGTTGGTGAGGTCGAACACCTCCTTGGTCGACATAATGTCCATCGACCGTGGCCGCGGAAACGGCACATCATGCAGGTGCGCGATCCGCCCCGGCCGCGCGCTCATCACCACGATCCGGTCCGAGAGGAAAATCGCCTCCTCGATCGAGTGGGTGATGAGGACGATCGTCGTCCGCGTATCGAGGTAGATCTCCTCGACCAGGTGGTTCATTTCCTCGCGGGTGAAGGCGTCCAGCGCGCCGAACGGCTCGTCCATCAGCAGCACCGATGGCTTGAACGACAGCGCCCGCACCAGCGCCACGCGCTGCTGCATGCCGCCCGACAGTTCGCGCGGCATCTTCCTGCCAAACCCATCGAGCCCGACGCGATGCATCAGGCTCGCTATCCACGCTTCGTCAGGCTTTTCGCCCTTGATCTCGAAGGGGAAGCGGATATTGGCGTAGATGTTCCGCCACGGCAGCAGGTTCGCTTCCTGGAAGACCATGCCGATCTGCGGGTTGGGCCCCTTGATCACCTTGCCGTCGAGCAGCACCTCGCCCGAAGTCAGCCCGTGCAGCCCCGACATGGCCCAGAGCAAGGTCGTCTTGCCGCTGCCCGACGGCCCGACCACCGAAACGATCTCGCCTGCGCCGATGTCGAGTGTGCACCGGTCCAGCGCCAGCAGGTCGCCCGACCCGGTCTGGTAGACCTTGGTCGCCGCACGCACCCCGAGCTTCGGCTCAAGCGAACCCATTGCGTTCAATCGTCCCTCGCAAACTGGGTAAGGTTCCCCGCCCGAAGGTCGCTTCCGCGTCCCTGTCCTTCAGGCCAACATCAGTCTGTAACTATCCTACTTCGACTGTCAAGCGAGCGTCATACATGAAACCGATTACATCAAGATCGCCCAGAAACCGGGCATTCTAGCTGTTGCAAAGTGTGTAACTTTCCTACATATTTCGCACCAAACTGTGGATCAATGGCCGTAAGAACGGTCGGGGGACAGCCGGTTTTCGGCATGAAGCGAGTGGCGTCGAACATGGTAGAAGCCTTTCCGGCCGCATTGCCGGAGAGCCCCCTATTGACCGACGCTACCTCGCCCGACCACCCCCTCCCCGACATCCTGTCGCAGATCAAGGACAGCTACCCCGACCTGCGGCCCGCCGAGCGCCGCGTCGCCGATGTCGTCCTTGCCGACGTCGCATTCGCCGTCGATGCTTCCAACGCCGAGATCGCCCGCCGCGCCGATGTCAGCGAGCCGACCGTCACCCGCTTCTGTCGCGCCATCGGCTGCGACGGCGTCCGCGACTTCAAGCTCAAACTCGCCCAGTCGGTCGTCGTCGGCCGCCTCTACTTCAGTACGCCCCTGCCCCCGGTTTCCGACGAAGCCGGCTCACCGCTGTGGAACGTCGTCTTCGGCGAAGCCCGTAACGCGCTCGCCGCCGTCGAGCGCCAGGTTTCCCCGGCCGATGTGGTGAAGGCTGCCGAGCTCATCGCCAGCGCCCATCAGGTCGCGGTCTTCGGCCTTGGCGGTTCATCCGCCTCGCTCGCTTTCGAAACCGAGCAGCGCCTCTTCCGCTACGGCATCGCCGTCGCCTCGCATTCCGACCCCTATGTCATGCGGATGAAGGCCTCGACCCTGAAGCCGGGCGATCTCGTCATCGCCATCTCGGCCACCGGCCGCACCAGCGAAGTCATCGAGGCCGTAGCCCTCGCCCGGCACTACCGCGCCAACACCATCTGCATCACCGCGCCCGACACCGAGCTGACCAAGGTCTGCGACGTCAAGCTGACGGTCGACATCCCCGAATACCCCGATACGATGAAGCCGACCGCCTCGCGCTTCGCCTTCCTCGCCATCGTCGACCTCATCTCCGTCGCCGCCGGCTACCGGCTCGGCGCCCCCGCGCTCGAGAACCTGCGCCGGGTTAAATACAACGTGCTGGCCCACCGCAAGGGCAAGGAGCTCGAGCCGCTCGGCGACTGACGGGCACAGAAAGGCAATCGCACATGGCAAAGCACTGCCGGTGCGGTGGTCCTCCACCGCGCAGCGGGGGAGGGGGACCAGCGAAGCTGGTGGAGGGGGCGGCCACATACACCGCGACCTCCCGTCCGCTCCAGAGCCTGCACCAGACTTCCCGGCAATACTGTGCCGGCGCCAACAGGGACTGACCATGCTCGATACTGCCCCTCAGGCCGAATCCGCGGCCTGGCTCACCAGCTTTGCGGCCGCGCTCGAAGCCCGCGACATTCCCGCCGTGCTCGATCTGTTCGCCAGCGACTGCTATTGGCGTGACATCGTCGCCTTCACCTGGAACGTGAAGACGCTCGAAGGCAAACCCGCCATCGAAGCGATGCTGAACGCCCAGCTCACCAACACCGCCCCGACCGGTTTCGAGATCGGCAGGGTCGAGAAACGCCCCTCCGACACTCAGGCATGGTTCAAGGCCCGTTCATCCACCGGGCAGATCGAAGGCATCGTGCGGCTGGAAGGTGGCAAGGCCCGCACCATCCTCACCACGCTCCAATCCCTCACCGGCCACGAGGAAAAGTCCGGCTTCACCCGCCCCATGGGCGTCAGCCACGGCGCCGACCGCAATCGCAAGACCTGGTTCGAGCTGAAATCCGAGCAGGAAGCCGCCCTCGGCACCACCGAGCAGCCTTATGTCGTCATAATCGGCGGTGGCCAGGGCGGCATCATGCTCGGCGCCCGCCTCAAGCAGCTCGGCGTCCCCGCCATCATCCTGGAAAAGAACGAGAAACCCGGCGACAGCTGGCGCAGGCGCTACCGCTCGCTCGTCCTCCACGACCCGGTCTGGTACGACCACCTGCCTTATATCCCCTTCCCCGCCCACTGGCCCGTCTTCACCCCCAAGGACCAGATGGGGGACTGGCTGGAGATGTACGTGAAGGTCATGGGCCTCACCTACTGGACGGGCTCCGAAGCCCTCTCAGCTCACTTCAACAAGACCGAAAAGCGCTGGACCGTCAATGTCTTGCGCAACGGCACGGAATCAACCCTTCACCCCGCGCAACTCGTCTTCGCCACCGGTGCCTACGGCCCGCCGAAGTGGCTCGACCTCCCCGGCGCAGGTCAGTTCAAGGGCGAAATCCTCCACTCCTCCCAGTACTCGGACGGCAGCCGCTTCAAGGGCAAGAAGGTCGCCGTCATCGGCGCCGCCAGCTCCGGCCACGACGTCTCGGTCGACCTCTGGGAGGCCGGCGCCGACGTCACCATGATCCAGCGCAACCCCACCACCGTCGTCCGTTCCGAGACGCTGATGGACCTCGCCTTCGACATCTATTCCGAGCAGGCCACCGCCGACGGCATCGACGTCGACAAGGCCGACATGATCGCCGCCGCCACACCCTTCGCGTTGCAGCCCCCGGCCCAGCGCGCCCTCTACGAGAAGATCCGCGCCCGCGATGCCGACTTCTACCAGCGCCTCGAAGCCTCTGGTTTCCTTCTCGATTTCGGCGACGACGAAACCGGCCTGATGATGAAGGCCTACCGCACCGGCTCCGGCTACTATGTCGATGTCGGCGCGTCGGAACTCATCATCAACGGCGACATCAAGGTGAAGGCCGGCGTCCCCATCGACACCCTCACCCCAACCGGCATCCGCTTCGCCGATGGCACCCAGATCGAAGCCGACGCCATCATCCAGTCCACCGGCTTCCAGTCGATGCACGAGGTCGTCGCCCAACTCGTCGACCGCCAGACCGCCGATGCCGTCGGCCCCTGCTGGGGCCTCGGCTCCGGCCATCGCAACGACCCCGGCCCCTGGCACGGCGAACTTCGCAACATGTACAAGCCCACCGCCCAGCAAAACCTCTGGTTCCAGGGCGGCAACCTCGCCCTCTCGCGGTTCTTTTCCAAGTTCCTCGCCCTCCAACTCAAGGCCCGCTACGAAGGCATCCCGACGTCGGTCTACGCCCCGCCGCTCACCTGACGACGGTGCGGTTTATGCGCCGCCCCTGCCCCGGCGCATCCTCGCCCCTTGTGGG
>JAEYYP010000098.1 GCA_023428425.1 Pseudomonadota bacterium | reverse complement strand
GCACGGTCCAGACCGGGAAGCCGAGCGCCTCCAGGGCCAACGCCGCGGCGCGGGTGCCCACCGAACCGCGGGCCACGTGACTGGACACGACGATCACCGCACGCGGCGAGCCGGCTGTCGGAACGTTCATGCCGATCAAATGCCTCCGAAAAGGAAAAGCAGGAGCCAGCCGACGATGACGAGCGTGATCAGCAGGCCGAGGAACCGGCCGATCCGGGTTCCCCAGTATTCGATGGGATCGGCGTCCTGCGGCATGTCGGCTTCGATACGCCGCCGCGCCGCGCCCAGCGCGCCCCCGATATGCGACAGGCCACCGGAATCGGACTCACGCCCCACCCGATCGAGGATGCGGCGGGATTCTTCTTCGTCCTTCGTTCGATTGCGATCGGTCAATGCGGCGTCCAGGCTCGGGGGCGTCCGGGCCGGGTCCCGCGTATCACAAGAGCTTCGAGCGGTCCAACTTCACGGGTGATTTTCCCCGTGTGCTTTCGTGCTAAGGGAAGCGGGTGGGAAACCGCATGCGAGGAGCTGCCGTCATGTCGACCGTCCGCATTCAGTCCGGCCCCGCATGGGCGCTGCGGGTCATTCTGCTGGCCCTGATGCTGCCGCTGCTGTCGGCCTGCGGCTACAATACGATCCCCACCGCCGAGGAACAGGCCAAGGCGGCGTGGAGCGAGGTGCTGAACCAGTACCAGCGGCGTGCCGACCTCATCCCGAATCTCGTTGAAACCGTCAAAGGCTATGCCTCGCACGAACGCGAGACGCTGGAGGCGCTGGTGGAGGCCAGGGCGAAGGCCACGCAGGTGAACGTGTCCGCGGACGCACTGACGGACCCCGAGGCCTTCCGCGCCTTCCAGGAAAGCCAATCCGGCCTCACCGGCGCGCTGTCGCGGCTGCTGGCGGTCGTCGAGAACTATCCCGACCTCAAGGCCAGCCAGAACTTCCTGGCGCTGCAGGCGCAGCTCGAAGGCACCGAGAACCGGATCGCCGTGGCGCGGCGCGACTACATCGAGGCGGTGCGGGTCTACAATACCACGCTGCGCACCTTCCCGTCGGTGCTGTGGGCGACATTCTGGTTCACCGATGCCCAGCCGTTCCAGAATTTCACCGTCGCCGAAGACAAGATGGAGACGCCGAAGGTCGATTTCGGCACCAAGCAGGGCGGCTGAGGACGACGGCGGTGGCGAGCTCCGGCACATGACGGTCCTGACGGCGCGCGCGCCCGGCGTCGGGGCGCGGCTCCTGCGGGCCGTCGCGGCGCTGCTGATCGCGGCCGCCGCGATTGTCCTGCCGTCGCATGCGGCCGAGCTTCCCGCGCTCACCGGCCGCGTGGTCGACAATGCCGGGCTCATCGACGCCGCGACCCAAGCGACCCTGGTCGCCACACTGGCCGCGTTCGAGCAGAAATCGTCCGACCAGATCGTGGTGGCGACGGTTCCCGACCTCGGCGGCGAGGCGATCGAGCCCTACGCCAACCGGCTGTTCCGCGCCTGGGGCCTCGGCCAGGCGGGCGAGGACAACGGCATCCTGCTGCTCGTCGCCCGCGACGACCGCAAGATGCGCATCGAGGTCGGCTACGGGCTCGAAGGCACGCTGACCGACCTGCACTCGAAACTGATCATCGAGAACACCATGGTGCCCGCCTTCCGCGCCGGCGATTTCTCGGGCGGCATTTCGCGCGCCGTCGACGACATCATCCTGGTTCTCGAGGGCAACGCCGCCGAACTCGAGGCGCGAGCCGAGCGCAACCAGGACAGCCAGGGCGACGGCTTCGACCCGCTCGCCGCCATCTTCATCGTCATCTGGGTGACGCTGTTCTTCGGCGGGTTCGCCGTCGCCCTGCTGGCCCGCGTCTTCGGCCGCAAGATCGGGCCGGGGCGCTACCGCTGGCTCGGCATGGACATCACCTATGGCGGTTCGGGCTCGTCCTCCGGCGGCTGGTCTTCGGGCCGCTCCTCCTCGAGCGGCTGGTCCTCGGGCGGGTCGAGCGGCGGATTCTCCGGGGGCGGCGGGTCGTCGGGCGGCGGCGGATCGTCGGGGAGCTGGTGAAGCCATGACACGATCTTCCATGACACAAGCCGAACACGCCGCCATCGCGGACGCCGTGCGCTCCGCCGAGCGCGGGACCTCGGGCGAGATCTACTGCGTGCTGGCGCGGGCCAGCGACGACTACTTCTTCCCCGCCGCCTTCACCGTCAGCGTCGCGATCGTGCTGATTTCGATGGTGCTGGCGCTGACGCTCGACACCGGCTGGTACACGCTCGCGCCCTTCGCCTTCGTGGCCGCCCAGGCCTTGGCGATCAGCTCGGCGCTGCTGCTGCTCTGGCTGGTGCCGTCACTGCGAATCCTGCTCGTGCCGCGCCGGCTCCAGTACCGGCGCGCCCACGACAATGCGCTGCGCCAGTTCCTCGCCCGCAACGTGCACATCACCTCGGCCCGCACCGGGGTGCTGCTCTTCGTGTCGCTCGCCGAGCGCTACGCCGAAGTGGTCGCCGATGCCGGCATCAACAGCCGGGTCGACCAGAAGACATGGGACGGCGTGGTTGCCATCCTCCTCGCCGAGGCCCGTCGCGGCGCGGTCGCGACCGGCTTCGTTGCCGCGGTCGGAGAGGTGGGCGCGCTGCTGGCGGTGCATTTCCCGCCGCGGCCCCAGGACGCGAACGAGCTCGACGACCACGTCGTGGAGATCTGAGCGGCTTTGGGCGCCTGTGCGCAATCGCGTGAGCGCGGTTGTGACCGTGTTGCACCCGCCCGGTCGATGCGTCTATGGTTAACAAATCATGAAGACGCTCTCGATCGACATCCGCAAAGCCGAGCCGCACGACGCGGAAGCGATCGCCGAGGTACATCACGACGCCTGGCGCGGCGCCTATGCCGGCATCATACCGCACCGGGCGCTGGGCGCCATGATCGCCCGCCGCGGCGCGCGCTGGTGGGAAAACGCCATCCGCCGCGCGGCCTCCGTGCTGGTCGTCGAGATCGGCGGCGAGATCGCCGGCTACGCCACGATCGGCCGCAACCGCGCCCGCGAGCTCAACCAGCAGGGCGAAATCTACGAGCTTTACCTGCGGCCGGAATATCAGGGCATCGGCCTCGGCACGCGCCTGTTCTCGGAAGCGAGGCGCCGGCTGCGCGAGCACGGCTTCAAGGGCCTCGTCGTGTGGGCGCTGGAAGACAATTCCAACGCGCTGTCCTTCTACGCTGGGGTCGGCGGTCGCGATGTCGCCGAGGGCGTCGAAGTGTTCGACCAGAAGGCTCTGCGCAAGGTCGCTTTCGTCTGGGAATGAGGCTCTTGCCGCCGGCCTGCGCGAATTTGTGCATTGCACAAGGGCGGCGCTGCGGCTAGAGGCACGCCAGAAACCCCCGAGGGAGCCGCCACAGCCATGCGCATCGATGCCATTCCGATCGGCAAGAACCCGCCCCACGACGTCAACGTCATCATCGAAGTGCCGGTCGGCGGCGAGCCGATCAAGTACGAGATGGACAAGAACGCGGGCACGCTGTTCGTCGACCGCTTCCTGCACACGCCCATGCGTTATCCCGGCAATTACGGCTTCGTGCCGCACACGCTGTCGGGCGACGGCGACCCGATCGACGTGCTTGTCTGCAACACCCGCGCCCTCGTGCCGGGCTGCGTCATCAATGTCCGGCCGATCGGCGTGCTGATCATGGAAGACAATTCCGGCCAGGACGAGAAGGTCATCGCCGTGCCGGCGCCGCAGCTCACCAAGCGCTACGAGAGCGTCTTCGAATACACCGACCTGCCGCAGATCACGCTCGACCAGGTCACCCACTTCTTCTCGCACTACAAGGATCTGGAGCCCGGCAAGTGGGTGAAGATGGGCGGTTGGCAGGATGTTGACGTTGCCAAGAAGCTGATCGTCGAAGCCATCGAGCGCTACAAGGCGCAGGGCTGATCTGGTCTAAAGCTTTTTCAATCGGTCTTCAAAATCCTCCG
>JAEYYP010000072.1 GCA_023428425.1 Pseudomonadota bacterium | reverse complement strand
GCCTTGTCCTTGGCCTTGGAGTTGACGCCGATGGTCCAGCCGCCGGAGATGTTGGTGGTGGCCTTCGAGCCCGGTGCGCCGTTGCCCGGCCACGGGGTCCAGCCGACCATGGCGTCGCGCTCTTCGCGTGAGGGCAGGTTCACGCCGTTGCAGTCCCACAGGCAGGCGTCTTCCCACGAGCCGGAGGCAAGGATGCCGATCTGGTCGTTGGCGAGGGCCTCGCGGACCGCCGCGCCGATATCGGCGGCGTAGTTGAGGTCCTTGGGCATGCCGAGGTCCTGGTAGACCGTCTTGTAGAGGTTGAGCGTGTTGCGGATGCCCGGGCTGTCGCCGATCCACTGGCCGGTCTTGCGGTTCAGGAGGCGATTGCGATCCTCTTCGCCCGGCTTGTCGGCCCCGAGCAGCGCCATGTAGAAGCCCTGCATGGTGGCGCCTTCGCCCTGCTTGATACCGGCGGGCAGCTGGAAGAAGTACTGGACGCCCGCTTCCTTGAGCTTCCTAGCTGCATCTAGCACGTCGTCCCAGCTCTTGGGCTCCCACGGAACCGGGATGCCGGCCTTCTCGAAGTTGGACTTGTCGTACCACAGCATGCGCACGTCGGTGTCGGTAGGCAGGGCGTAGACCTTGCCATCGTAGGACGCGACCTCGAGCAGGCCGGGCATGTAGTACTGGAACTGGTCCCACTTGGCGGCGTGATCGTTCAGCGGCTCGAGGTAGCCGGCCGAGGCGAACTCGGAGACCATGAAGGAATCCATCTGGATCACGTCGGCAGCGGTGCCGGCGGAGAGGTCGAGCGAAGTGCGCTGGTCGTAGCCGGCGCCCGGCAGCTTGATGGCATTCACCTTCTCGCCGGTCTCGGCCTCGAAGGCGGCGATGCCGGGCTCGACCAGCGAAGACAGCCACTCGGCATACATCAGCGATACTTCGGCCTTGGCCGGCATGGCCGTCAGCATCATCGCCAATGCGGCGACCGACGACAGCAGGGTCTTGTTCAACATGGTTCCTCCTCCTCGATGACTGTGCGCTGGGGCCGGCAAGGGCGACCGCGCTGCATCTCCCAGATGCGGCCGAAACCTAAGCGCATTTTCTGCAACGTTGCAATGTTTGGATGCAATCTGACATTGCTGTAGTCGTTTCAGTGACATTTCGTCATATTTTACAATGATATGAGGCCATGTGTAGCGGCAGTGAGGTTCGTACCTCAGGTTTGCATCGATGCAAATATTCTTCGTTTGATGCTCGCCGCCGCCAGTGTATGACCAACTGTCCCGATGAAGCTCAAGCATGCCAAAGCCGCCCGCCGATAACCCCGCCCCCCGATCGACCGCCAAGCGCGCGACGCTGAAGACCATTTCGGAGATCACCGGCCTGAGTCTGTCGACCGTCTCGCTGTCGCTCCGCGGCGGGGCATCGCTGAAAGAAGAGACGCGACGCAAGGTGGCCGAAGCCGCGGCGCTGGTCGGCTACATCCCGGATCGGGCGGGTGTCCGACTCCGGACAGGCAAGACCAATGTCATCGCGCTGGTGCTCGATGGCGCCGACGAGGCCATCGACTTCGCCTCACACATGATCCGCGGCATCGGCGAAGCGATCGCCGGAACGCGCTACCACCTGACGGTGATCCCCGAGTTCGATCGGCTCGCCTCGCAGGAATCGGTTCGGTACATTCTCGAGAACCGCACGGCGGATGGGGTGATCATAACCCACACCGGGTTGCGCGATCGACGAGTGCAGATGCTGATGGACGCGGATTTCCCGTTCGTTTCGCACGGGCGCACCGAGTTCTTCACCCCCCACCCGTTCCACGACTTCCACGCCGAAGCGTTCGCCGAGATGGCTGTGGCGCGGCTGGTGGCCAAAGGCTGCAAGCGGCTGATGCTGACGGTGGGTGACGATACCACCACCAACTTCCACAACATCGAACGCACCTTCAGTCGGGCGGTGCAGAAGGCCGGCGTGACGGGGCGCGTGCTGGTGCAGAAGAACTATCGGCCGGCCGCGCCCGAGGTGCGCCAGTTCGGTCGCGACCTCGCCGCGGACCCCAATCGACCGGACGGGGTGATCTACGACAGCGAGATCCGCGCCATCTCCGTGCTGCTGGGGCTGGCCGATTGCGGCGTGCTGCTGGGCCGTGACATCCAGTTCGTATGCAAGCAGACCTCGGACATGCTCTCGACGGTGTTTCCGCAGGCCGACACCATCGAGGAGGACGTCTACGCGGCGGGCCTCGAGCTGACGCGCCTGTTGCTGCGCCGCATCGCCGGGGAGCCGGCCGAGCAACTGCAGACGCTCAGCGAACCCGTGGCGCACTGGCGGAGCTAGGCGAGCCGGGCGCCGCGGCGCTGACGTGTCTGCCGCAGGGTGATTTTCATAGAAGAGCGGGCAGCGGAGTTGCCTGCTTCGGACGACCGATCAGGGTCGGGTGGTCGGCTGCACCGCGGGAATGGCGCTCGGGGTCACCCGCAACACACGCAAGGCGTTGAGGATCACGGCGACATCGATGAGTTCCTGCAGCAGCGCACCCTGGACCGGCGAGAGGTAGCCGAAAGCCGCCGCGATCATCGCGGCGATCGAAAGCCCGAGGCCGACCACGACGCTCTGCAACGCTATGCCGACACTGCGCCGGGCGATCTCGATGCCGCTGACCAGCCGGCCGAGCTCATCGACGAGCAGCACCACGTCGGCCGCCTCCGCCGAAGCGGCGGCGCCGCGCGCGCCCATGGCCACGCCGACATCGGCAGCGGCAAGCGCCGGTGCGTCGTTGACACCGTCTCCCACCATCATCACCGGACCACCCTTGCGTTCGGTCAGCACCAGCAACACCTTCTGGTCCGGCGTGAGGTTGGCCCTGATGGCATCGAGTCCGAGGCCGGCGGTGACTTCACGGGCGACGTCCTCGCGGTCGCCGGTCGCCAGCACGATGCGGCCGAGGCCGACCTGCCGCAGGGCGCCGATCACCGCGCCGGCATCCTGGCGCAAGGGATCGCTCATCACCAGGTGCCCGGCCAGCTTCCCATCCACCCCGATGGACACCACCACCGCGCCGGCCGAACCGGGGGCAACGCCGGGTTCTCCACCAAGGCTGCGGGCCACGAACTTGTAGCCGCCGACGATGACCCTGCGGCCCTCGACGGTGCCAACCACCCCGTCGCCGGGCAGTTCGGTCACTGCCGACGGCGTCGCCAGCGGCAGGCCGCGACCTCTTGCGGCGGCGACGATGGCCTGCGCCACAGGGTGCTTCGAAGCCTGGTCGAGCGAGGCGGCGAGGCGGAGTATCTCGTTTTCCGGCAGGTCGAGTCGAGGCTCGATACGAACGATCTGCGGTCGGCCGTCGGTGAGGGTGCCGGTCTTGTCGAGCAACAGGGTGCGAATACGCGTCATCGTCTCGAGCGGCGCGGAGCCCTTGACCAGCACGCCGAAATGCGCGGCGCGGGACAGCCCCGCAACGAGCGCGACCGGCACAGCGAGGATCAGCGGGCATGGTGTCGCCACCACCAGAACGGCAACGGCGCGGATCGGATCCCCGCTCAGCATCCAGGCCGCCGCGGCAATCGTGACAGTGACCGCCAGGAAGCCGAGAGACCAGCGGTCGGCCAGCCGCGACATCGGCGCCTTGGAACGCTGCGCCGCCTCCACCAGCCTGACGATACCGGCATAGGTGCTGTCGGCGGCGGGCCGGGTTGCCACAAGGTCGAAGGCGTCGCCGGCATTGGTGCAGCCGCTCATGGCCTCTCCGCCGCGTTCGAGCCGCACCGGGAGCGATTCACCAGTCAGCGCCGAGGTGTCGACGAAGGCCGAGGCGGAGTCGACCGTGCCGTCCACCGGCACAACATCACCCTGCCGGATCAGCAACCGGTCGCCGGGCGCGACACTGTCGAGCGGCAGATCTTCCAGTCCGCCATCACCATAGCGCGTGGCGGTTCGCGGTACGCGCGCCAGCAACGCGTGCATCTCGCGCTGGGCCCGCCCCTGGGCGAACATTTCGAGGAACGTGCCGCCCGAGTACATTACCGCCACCACCGCGGCAGCCAGGGCCTCGCCCGTCAACAGGGCGGCGGACATCGACAGGGCGGCAACGATATCCAGCCCCAGCTCGCCACGCCTGAGGCTGGCGACAATCTCCACCAGCAGCGCCAGCAGCACGGGCAGGACGGCAATGGTCCAGATGCCCCGCGCCAACTCTGGCGCACCCCAGAAATCCGCACCGAGACCGGACACCACGCCCAGCACTGCAACAGCGAGCAGCAATGTCTTGATGCGGTCCATCACCATCCTCGGTCCCAAAGCCGGTGCCAGCACCATCTTCAGGCGCTCGAACGACGGGAGTCTTGATCATGCGCAAACGCGTCGCGCAACGCCGGCCGGTCGGCGTCTAAATCAATCAGGCTTGGCGTCGAAAATCAAAGCGATGGTGGAGCTGAGGGGAATCGAACCCCTGACCTCATCATTGCGAACGATGCGCTCTCCCAACTGAGCTACAGCCCCGCTTTGTGGGCGCGTTCCTAGCCGAGATCGCGGCGTTGGGGAAGGGGTTTTTTGCTGGCGGCCGGGGGCGCCAAGGGCGAGTTGAGGGGAGCAATGCTCCCCTCCAGGTCGCGTCAGGCCGCCTTCTGAGCGACCAGGTTGCGCTCGATCAGCGTCTCGAGAATCTGCACCGTGTTGAGCGCGGCGCCCTTGCGCAGGTTGTCCGAGACCACCCACAGGCTGAGGCCGTTCTCGATGGTCACATCCTCGCGGATGCGGCTCACATAGGTGTCGTATTCACCCGCCGCCTCGACCGGGGTGGCGTAGCCGCCGGCCTCGCGCTTGTCGATCACCGAGATGCCCGGTGCCTCGCGCAGGATGTCGCGCGCTTCGTCGGCGGTGATCGGGTTCTCGAACTCGAGGTTCACGGCCTCGGAGTGGCCGACAAACACCGGCACACGCACGCAGGTGGCGGTGAGCTTGATCTTGGGATCGAGGATCTTCTTGGTCTCGGCGACCATCTTCCACTCTTCCTTCGTATAGCCATCCTCCATGAACACGTCGATGTGCGGGATGACGTTGAAGGCGATCTGCTTGGTAAACTTCTTGGGCGTGGCGCTGTCATTGACGAACACGCCCTTGGTCTGCGTCCAGAGTTCGTCGACGCCTTCCTTGCCGGCGCCCGACACGGACTGGTAGGTGGCGACCACCACGCGCTTGATCTTCGCCGCGTCATGCAGCGGCTTCAGCGCCACGACGAGCTGGGCGGTGGAACAGTTGGGGTTGGCGATGATGTTCTTGCGGTCGTTCTTCGCCATGTAGTCGTCGAGCACCTCGGCGTTCACCTCGGGCACGTTCAGCGGCACGTCGGGATGGTAGCGCCAGAAGCTCGAGTTATCGACGACGATGCAGCCGGTCTTGCCGATGCGCTCGCCCCATTCCTTGGCGATGGTGGAGCCGGCCGACATCAGAGCGAAATCGACGCCGGTGAAGTCGAAGTTCTCGAGGTTCTGCACCTTCAGGCGCTTGTCGCCATAGCTGATCTCCTGGCCCTGCGAGCGGGCGGAGGCGAGCGCGATGACCTCGGAGGCGGGAAACTTCCGCTCCGCGAGGATGTTCAGCATTTCACGGCCAACATTGCCGGTGGCCCCGACGACGGCGACGCGATAACCCATTTCGATAAGTCCTCTTTGCCTCAAGTCCCCCGCGCCGGCGCTCTCTGCCGGCGGCTCGACAGCTCCGGCCGCTCCCCGGCGGGAGAGGCCCGGGGATCGGCTCAGGGGGTTTTGGTGGTTTTGGTCGCCAGCACGGTCGCCAAGGCGATGCCGGCGGCGCTAGTCCCATCGGGACGGGCGGTCGCTTCGGTCATCGAAAAGAAAAGGCTGTTGCGCATGGCAACGCGTCCCCGGCTACGGCGAGGAGGGTTCTACGCCGAAATCGGCGGGTGTCAATGACCTATAGGAGATTGCCTACGCGATTAGGCGGGGCGGTAGAAATCGCCATCGTCGTTCATCACCCACAACTCGCCGGTCGAGATGTCGAACCAGGCGCCGTGCACCGCCAGCTGGCCGTCGGCCTCGAGCGCCTTCACGTAGGGGAAGGTGCGAAGGTTCGCGATCGAGTTGCGGATCGAGAAGCGCTCCAGCATGGTCTGGCGTTCGGTGTTGGTGAGCAGGGAATACTTGCTCACCTGGGTCGATACCGGACCGAGCATGCTCAGCCACTTGCCGATGAAATCGCCCTGTGCCAGCGGCCCGGCATCGGGGTCGAGCGCTGCCTTGATGCCGCCGCAGCGGCCGTGACCCATGATCACGATATTGCTTATCTTGAGGGCGTTGACGGCGAACTCGATCGCCGCCGAGGTGCCGTGCTGGCCACCGTCCGGCTGAAAAGGTGGCACGAGGTTGGCCACGTTGCGCAGCACGAACATTTCGCCCGGACCCGCGTCGAAGATCGTCTCGGGGGCCGAGCGGCTGTCGCAGCACGCGATGATCATGGTGGTCGGCGACTGACCCTTGTCGGCCAGTACCTTGTAGCGGGCCTCTTCCGGCGCGTACCGGTGGGCCATGAACGACTTGTAGCCGTCGAGCAAAAATGCTGGAAACTCGCTCATGTCGCAGCGATTAGCGACTTAACGAGAAAATATCAATCGTCGCTGGGCGCGTGGCGGCCAAGGAGTTTTTGCATGCTGATCTACCGGTTCCTCACGGGCGAGGACGATTCCAGCTTTTGTCACAAGGTTACCAAGGCCTTGAGCGAAGGTTGGGTGCTGCATGGGGGCAGCAGCTACGCCTATGACGCCGTGAGCAAGCGGATGAAGTGCGGTCAGGCGGTGGTCAAGACGGTCGCCGACCAGCCCTATGACCCGGACAGGAAGCTGGTGGACTACGTCTAGAGTCTCCACGCGCTACAGCAATCCTGTCAGCGCCAGGTGCTGCAGCAGGATGATGGTCTTGCCGTCGACGATCTCGCCGCGGGAGAGCATGGCCATTGCCTCGTCGAAGGGCAGTTCGAGCGTCTCGATGTCCTCGCCCTCGTGCTCGAGGCCTCCGCCCTCCGAGATGCGGGCGTTTGAGTCGTAGCGGCCGACATAGAGCCACAGCCGCTCGGTCACCGAGCCAGGGCTCATGTACGGGGACGCGACGAGTGTGAGGTCGTGCACGCGGTAGCCCGTCTCCTCCTCGGCTTCCTTCCTGGCGCAGGTGAGCGGGTCGTCGCCGTCGAGCTTGCCGGCCGGCGCTTCGACCAGCCACGGATCGGCGTCGCCGACGTGAAAGGCCGGGAAACGGAACTGGCGGGTGAGGATGATGGTGCGCCGAACGAGATCGTAGAGCAGCACGGCAGCGCCGTGGCCGCGATCGTAGGTTTCGCGCACCTGTCGCTGCCAGGTGCCGTCGCGGCGCTGCAACTCGAACGTGTGCTTTTCGACGCGCCCCCAATTGTCGCTCAGCGGTTCGCTCGTCACGTCTCGTACCCTGCTGCGCATCAACTGCAACCTCCGATGGAACCAGCCACAAAAAGCACGCGTTGCTGAATTGAATGTGAACGTGGGCTTCAGCGCCCGGCCACAAGGGCGGGTGTAGAAGTCCGGTCAAGCAGCGGAAGCCCCAGGACGGGGTCGCCCGCAAAAGGGTCGAAAGAGATGAGCCGGATTGCCGTCGGCGTGATGATCGCGATTGCCGCACTTGTCATGAACGGTGGAATGATCCGGGAGGTGCTGGCCGATGACCTTGCCAGGACCGCAGGCGGTGCTCCCGCGCTTTCGACGACCATCACGGCGGCGTCCGGCCACCGCAGCGAGCGAGTGCTCAGTCTCCTGATCGCACTCGAGGCGCTGCGGGCCGCGCCGGAGGTGCTCGACAAGCGCTGACGCCAAAGCCATGCGTGCGCCGAATGACTTATCCCGGGCATAAGCAGAGCCTTTGACCTGACGGCAAACCGCCGCTAGAAGTCTCGAACCATTCCAAACTGGCTGGCGCTATCCCGCGCAGGCCAAGGCGCGGGACGACTTCATGGCTCCTTCTTCGAGGCCCCTTTCTCCGCATCTGAGCATCTACCGGTTTACCCTCACCATGACGATGTCGATCGTGCACCGCGCGACCGGCATTGCCCTGATGGGCGGGATGCTGGTGCTGATGCTGTGGCTCGTCGCCGCGGCAATCGGCGGCAGCTTCTTCGACGGCGTGAACTGGCTGTTCGGTTCGTGGTTCGGGCAGCTGGTGCTGTTCGGCTTCACCTTCGTGCTCTTCCATCACATGATCGGCGGTATCCGTCATTTCATCTGGGACCAGGCCAAGGGGCTGGATGCGGCGGGGCGTGAGACCATCGTGCGCATCGCGCTTGGCTGCTCCATCGCCCTCACGCTGCTCGTGTGGGCCGTTTTCGTGTGGTTCAAATGATCGAACGTTCCGCGATTTCCAGCCCGAAGACGCACTACGGCAGCGGCAAGAAGGCCACCAAGGGCTTCATCACCCAGCGGGCTACCGGGGCGTTCAACATCCTCGCGACACTGTTCCTCGTGTGGTTCGTGGTGAGCCTCTCGGGCGCCGCCGATGCGGCTGAACGCATCGCGCTGGTTCGCAACCCGCTGGTCGCCATAGGGCTGATCCTGCTGATCGTCTCGGCGTCGCTGCACATGCGGATCGGCATGCATGACGTGATCGAGGACTACGTCAGCAAGGGCCCGCGCAACGCGCTCGCCAACAACGCCAACGTCATCTTCGCCGTGCTCGTCGCGGCGATCTCGATCCTTGCGATCGTCAAGCTTGTCTTCTGGGGTTAAGCGCATGGCCGCTTATGAGATCATCGACCACGAGTTTGACGTGGTGATCGTCGGGGCCGGCGGTGCGGGGCTCCGCGCCACGCTCGGCATGGCAGAGCAGGGGCTGAACACGGCCTGCATCACCAAGGTGTTCCCCACCCGCTCGCATACCGTTGCGGCGCAGGGTGGCATCGCGGCTTCGCTCTCCAACATGGGCCCCGACAACTGGCAGTGGCACATGTACGACACCGTCAAGGGGTCGGACTGGCTCGGCGACAATGACGCCATGGAATACCTCGCCCGCGAGGCTCCCGCCGCGATCTACGAGCTCGAGCACTACGGCGTGCCGTTCTCGCGCACCGAGGATGGGCGCATCTACCAGCGGCCGTTCGGCGGCCACATGACCGAGTTCGGCGACGGGCCGCCGGTGCAGCGCACCTGTGCCGCTGCCGACCGCACCGGCCACGCCATCCTGCATACGCTCTACGGCCAGTCGGTCCGCAACAACGCGCAGTTCTTCATCGAGTACTTCGCGCTCGACCTGATCATGGGCCCTGACGGCTCCTGCCAGGGCGTCATCGCCTGGAAGCTCGACGACGGCACGCTGCATCGCTTCCGCGCCAAGCTCGTGGTGCTTGCCACCGGTGGCTATGGCCGCTCCTATTTCTCGGCCACCTCCGCCCATACCTGCACCGGCGACGGCAACGGCATGGTGGCGCGGGCCGGGCTGCCGCTGCAGGACATGGAGTTCGTGCAGTTCCACCCCACCGGCATCTACGGCGCCGGGTGCCTGATCACCGAGGGTGCGCGCGGCGAGGGCGGCTATCTCGTCAATTCCGAGGGCGAGCGCTTCATGGAGCGCTACGCACCCAACACCAAGGACCTCGCGTCGCGCGACGTGGTCTCGCGCTGCATGACCATCGAGATCCGCGAAGGCCGAGGCGTCGGCAAGAACAAGGACCACATCTTCCTGCACCTCGATCACCTCGATCCCAAGGTGCTGCACGAGCGCCTGCCGGGCATCTCGGAGTCGGCCAAGATCTTCGCCGGCGTCGACCTCACCCGCGAGCCGATCCCCGTGCTGCCGACGGTGCACTACAACATGGGCGGCATCCCCGCGAACTACCACGGCGAGGTACTGAACCCGACCGCCGACGACCCCGATCGCGTCGTGCCCGGCCTGATGGCGGCGGGCGAGGCGGCGTGCGCCTCGGTGCACGGCGCCAACCGCCTCGGCTCCAACTCGCTTACGGACCTCGTGGTGTTCGGCCGCGCCGCGGCCCTGCGTGCGGCGAAGGTGGTCGACAAGGGCACGAAGGTGCCGGGCATCGTGGCGTCGGAAGACGAGCGAATCCTCTCCCGCTTCGATCGCCTGCGAAACGCCAATGGCGGCTCGCCTACGGCGGTGGTGCGCGAGAAGATGCAGCGCATCATGCAGGAAGACGCCGCCGTGTTCCGCGACTCGCGCTCGCTGAAGTCGGGTGTCGAGCGCATCACCGCGCTCTACGGCGCCCTCGACGACCTCAAGGTCACCGACCGCTCGATGATCTGGAACTCGGACCTCGTCGAGACGCTCGAGCTCGAGAACCTGATGGCCTGCGCCGCCACCACTGTGGTCTCGGCCGAAGCCCGCCACGAGAGCCGCGGCGCCCACGCGCATGAGGATTTCCCCAATCGCGACGACGTCGAGTGGCGCAAGCACACGCTGAGCTGGATCGACGGCAAGGGCAACGTCACCCTCGGCTACCGCCCGGTCCATGTCGACCCGCTGACCCCGGAGAGTGAAGGCGGCATCAGCCTCAAGAAAATCGCACCCAAGGCCCGGGTGTACTAGGGTAGGGGGCGAGATCGCCGGGAGGCTCGAATGGGCATCATCGAGAAGATTGTGGTGAGTGACGAGCTGATGACGCAGCTCGAGGCATCGGCGTCACTTCGTGGTCTCACTGTCGAGCAGGAAGTCGTTCGGCGGATCGAAAGCGCACCAAGCCGGCCAAACCGCGAAGAACTCCTTGCGCGCTCCCGGGCACTTCGAGCGTCGATGCCCAAGCAGACGACCGACAGTCTGCAACTCTTGCGGGAAGATCGCGACAGGTGATCGTCGTCGACAGCTCAATTGCGCTGCAGTGGGTGCTTCCGGAGGCGGATGCCGAGGTCGCCGAGACGTTGTTGGGTAATCCCGAACTGATTGCGCCGGATATTCTCCTCATTGAAGCGGCCAACGTCCTGGCCAAGAAGGTTCGCGGCAACAACTCGACGATGGACGATGCGATCGCGGGGCTGGCTCTGATCGAGGACACGGTATCGCGCTTCGTCAGTTCTGCTGAACTTGCGGCCGAGGCCCTTCGGCTCTCGGTGGACATTGTGCATCCGGTGTATGACTGCTGCTTTCTGGCCTGTGCGATAAAGCTCGGTGCAAAGCTGGCAACACGTGACGCACCCTTCGCCGGTCGCCTGGTTTCGCGCGGATACGGTGATCGCCTGCATGCGTGGAGCGTTGCCCCATGACCGGCGCTGCAGGCTATTCCCGCACGCCGCTGGCGCAGAAGCTGGGGCTCGAGGATGGGCAGCGGGCTCTGTTCATTGCGCTGCCGGCGGAACTGGACGGGTTGCCTGCGGCACGGGACTATCGCGAGGTGCGCGAGGCCGGTTGGGAGACCTGGTCGGACGGTGACGGGGGCTGGGACTCCGTCCACGGCTTCACCGCATCCCGGGCCACGCTCGAAGCCAACGCTAAGCCGTTGATGGACGCGATTGACCGGGACAGCATGATCTGGATTTCGTGGCCGAAGAAGGCATCGAAGGTGCCGACGGACGTTACCGAAGATGTGATACGCGATGTCGTGCTGCCGCTCGGGCTGGTGGATATCAAGGTGGCGGCAGTTTCCGACATATGGTCGGGGCTGAAGCTGGTGATCCGCAAGGAATTGCGGCAGGGGAATCTACAATGAAGACAGGTGTGATGACGGTTCTGGCGCTCGCGCTGCTGAGCGTGCCGGCCCTGGCGGCCGGCGGTGCGAAGCCGACTGCGGAGCAGAAGGCCGAGTTCTACAAGACCTGCTACGGTATCTCACAGGACGAGGCGCTCTGTACCTGCAAGGCGGACGCTGCGATGGAACTCATCGACGAGGACTTCATGGGCATGGTCATCGCCTCGATGAAGGGCAAGTCGCCGCCCGCCGACAGCTACAAGGCCTATAACGAATACGTCGCCCGCTCCAACCAGGTCTGCAAGCCGAACTACTGATGATTGCAACGATGATGAAATCGATGGCCCTGGGTGCAGCTGTGTGCGCCGCGCTGTTGGCCTCGGCCTGCTCGTTCGGGCTCGGAGGCGAGGCGAAGGCCGTCGCCGACGCCTGCGCCAAGCTGCCGGGAACGACCGTGTCGAGCTGCGAGTGCTACGCCAAGGAGTTGCAGGGCAAGCTCAACGCCCAGCAGATGACGGCGGCGGCCGCGGCGCAGACCAACCCGGGCAAGCTGCTCGACCCCGAGATCATCGGCAACCTCTCTGCCAATGACGTGATGGCGGTAACGGGCGCGATGAGCGCCGCCCTCAAGACCTGCAAGATTACTGCGTAGGAAGACAAAATGGCCGAGCTGACGCTTCCCAAGAACTCGCGGATCATGCCGGGCAAGACCTGGCCGAAACCGGCCGGAGCGACGCGGCTGAAGGAATACCGCGTCTACCGGTATGACCCGGACTCGGGCCAGAACCCGCGGCTCGACACCTATTTCGTCGACCGCGACGATTGCGGGCCGATGGTCCTCGACGCCCTGCTGTGGATCAAGAACAAGGTCGATCCGACGCTCACCCTGCGCCGCTCCTGTCGCGAGGGTATCTGCGGCTCGTGCTCGATGAATATCGGCGGGGCGAACACGCTGGCCTGCACCAAGGGCATGGACGATTTCGATGGGCACATCTCGGTCTATCCGCTGCCGCACATACCGGTGATCAAGGATCTGGTGCCAGACCTCACCACCTTCTACGAGCAGCACCGCTCGATCGAGCCGTGGCTCAAGACCACGACGCCGACGCCGCAGAAGGAGTGGCTGCAGTCCAAGCCCGAGCGCGAAAAGCTCGACGGGCTCTACGAGTGCATCCTCTGCGCCTGCTGCTCGACCTCCTGCCCGTCGTACTGGTGGAACGGTGAGAAGTATCTCGGCCCGGCCGTGCTGCTGCAGGCCTATCGCTGGCTGATCGACAGCCGCGACGAGGCAACGAGCGAGCGGCTCGACAACCTCGAGGACCCCTTCAAGCTCTATCGCTGCCACACCATCATGAACTGCGCCAAGGTCTGCCCCAAGGGTCTCAACCCGGCCAAGGCGATCGCCGAGATCAAGAAGATGATGGTGACGCGGGAGCTGGCCTGAGGGCGTGTTCGAGACCGTCGCCACCGTCGAGGATCCGGCCATCGCCCGCGTGCTGATCGCGGCGCTGAAGGCGCACGGCTTCCATCCGCGCGACGGTGCGGAACATGGCTTGCCGGGACTGGCCGGTGTCTATGGCCCCAAGGGCATCGCGATCGAGCTGCCCGAGGAGGAGGCCTCCGACGGCAGGCTACTGGCCGAAGCCTTGGTGAAGGACATGCTGGCGCCGTAGGGGACGAGCGGTTGCTTTTGCCGCTTGCCATTCGAGCTTAGCTCTCATGGCCTCCTCACCTGAAATCGCTCCACTGGAGCGATTTCGCCTGCGGCACGGTTCGGAGTGTCCCAGAATGAATCACTGTGGCCGAGGCCCGTGCTCCGCCCAATGATGGCCACATTGGGCGATCAGAGGGGAAAACGGTGATCGCGGTTGTGCGTGGGCAAGCCGTTCGGCTATATGCCGCGGCAATCCTTTCTTAACTTCTCTGTCTGGGCCGGTACGGAGCTTTTCTCGTTATGATGATGTCGCGACGCGCAGGCGTATCAGTTGCACTGCTCACCGGGCTCGCACTCACCCTTTCGGGGTGCGCTTCGAGCACGATGTCGAGCAGCACCGCCTATGCCGAGAACATCACCCCGATCCAGAACACGCCGGTGGCGAGTTCCAACCTGCCGGCCATCGGCGCCAACGGCCAGGCTGTCGCGCCCACCGACCTCAACGCGCCGGCGGCGCTCAACCCGTCGTTGCAGACTGCCAACAACCCGGGTCAGCTGACGCCGCAGCCCGGGGTCACCGACCAGTTCGGCAATCCGCTGGTCGTCGCCAGCGTTGCTCCGGCCGATGGCACGTTCGTTTCCACCGACTCGTTCGGCACCGTCCCGCAGACCCAGGGGCGCGACCTCACCGGTGGCCTGACCTACGAGAAGCTGCTGGGCGGCTGGACGATCGTCGCCGGCGCCAGCCAGTGCAAGCTCAACCTCACCTACACCTCCAAGACCGGCACCAGCCGCTATCGGGCCTCGACGCCGGGCTGCGCGCTCGGCGGCCTCAGCGTCGTCGCCAGCTGGGCGCTGGCCGGCAGCCAGGTGCAGCTCTACGACGAGAACGGCGATATCGTCGCCAACCTGCTGCTTTCGGGCATCCGCTTCATCGGAACGCTTGCCGGCGGCACCGGCATCTCGATGGTCTGAGCGTGACCGGCCGGCGGGCGGCCGCGGGCCACCCCATCACTACCGCACTCGAGGCGCTGGTTGCGACCGGCGTGCTGCAAGAAGACGCCCTGCAACGGGCGGCGGCGGCAGAACTGGACCGCGTCGCCGTTGCGCTGTCGCGCGGGAGACCCAAGGGACTCCGCGCCTTGTTCGCGACCGAGCCGGAGCCGGTGCGTGGCGCCTATCTCGTCGGCCAAGTCGGGCGTGGCAAGACCATGCTGATGGATCTGTTTTTCGCGCACGTGCCCATCGAGAAGAAGCGGCGCGTGCATTTCCACGAGTTCATGGACGAGATGCATGCCGCCATCACCGCGTTCCGCAAGTCGGACCATGGACGGGGCAATGCCGACCCGGTCGCGGCGGTGACGAGGCCGCTGCTCGAAGACGTGAAACTGCTCTGCCTCGACGAGTTCCAGGTGCAGGACATCACCAACGCCATGCTGCTCGGCCGGCTGTTCGGCCAGCTCTGGGCCGGCGGGGTGACGGTGGTCGCGACCTCGAACACCCGGCCCGACGACCTTTACGAACATGGCCTCAATCGCCAGTTGGTCCTGCCATTCATCGCGGAGCTCAAGGCGCGCTGCGACGTGGTGGAACTGGACGGGCCGACCGACTATCGTCGCCTCAAGTTCGAGGGCGAGGAAGTCTATCATTTCGGTACGGGCCCTGACGTCGATGCCGAAATGGACCGGCTGTGGCTCAGGCTCACCGGCGGTATCGCGGGCGAGGCGAGCGAACTGCACTCGCTCGGCCGCTCCATTCCCGTGCCCAGGCAGGCGATGGGGGCGGCGCGTTTCAGTTTCGCAGAGCTCTGCGAAAGGCCGCTCGGGGCGCGCGACTACGTCAAGCTCAGCCATGCGTTCGATGCGCTGATGATCGAGCACGTGCCGCCGTTCGACCGTACGCGTACCGATGCGAGCAAGCGCTTCATCCTCCTCGTCGATACGCTCTACGACCGTGGCGTGAAGCTGGCTGCCAGCTTCGCCGTACCACTCGATGAACTGGGCCGCGACGACAAGACGAAGGCCGAGTTCGCCCGCTGTGTGTCGCGGCTGATCGAGATGCAGTCGAGCGAGTATCTCGCAGCGGCGCATCGCGACGGCGCCACCGTTCCGGCTACCGCGTAGGTAGCGGCAAGCTTTGCCGGCTCCCGCGCGATCGGGGGGCCAGCAGGTGGAAGAACCCCGGCGCCGGATGGCGTGAGGCTCAGCGGGGCAGACCTGCTGTCGGATCGATCGCCCCGATCTCCAGCGGAGCGAAGTGCTTCAGGTTGTATGTGAGCAAGGTCAGGTCATGAACAGTGGCCGTGGCCGCAATCATTATGTCCGCCGCCCCCGGGTGCACGCCCCGCGCCCATGCCCAGTCAGATAGCCGTCCGGCCTCGCTGGCGACGTCCACATCCATCGATAGCATCCTGTCGCCGCTGAACTGCTGCAGCAGGTGCTGGAGCCATTGACGCATTGTGTCCACGCGCGCCTGAGCCCCCATACGTTCGAGCTTGCAGACGCCCTGCTCGATCTCGAAAACGCTGACGCTGCAGATGTACGTGCGCGGCAGCCTTACGGTCAGCCAGCTCAGGAACGGATCTCCGGCATCGGCGCGGCCGGGAGCAATAGATGAGACGACGGAGGTATCGAGCAGATATCGGCCAGTCAAAGGTCGATCTCACGCGGCGGCCGACGATCCTTCTCGATCTCAAGCGGCCCGGGAAATTTCAGCAGGTGCTCGATGAACTTCCGGTTCGCCTCGCGCTCGGCGTCCTCGCTGCCGTGGTCGATCGGGACGATCCTCGCCACGGGCTTGCCATGACGGGTGATCGTGACGGACTCCCCTCGTTCGGCCGACTGGAGCAGTTCGGCAAACTTCGCCTTGGCCTCACGGGCCTGCATCTGCTTCATGGCCGTGCTCCAGGTGTGACTACATGTGGTCACAATATCGGACCGGTAGTCGCCGTCGTCAATCGCCCGTTGCCGCCATGCGCGCCGCGCACAGGCTGTTTACCGTCCAACGGCTGACTTGCCGGGAGCGGCCCTTGCGGTTAATAGGGGCGCGCAATTTCCAGCATAAGCAAAACGGGGTTCTCGGATGGCGCGCAAGAAGATCGCTCTGATCGGTGCGGGGCAGATTGGCGGCACTTTGGCGCTGCTCACGGCGACCAAGGAACTGGGCGATGTCGTGCTGTTCGACATCATGGACGGCGTGGCGGCGGGCAAGGCCCTCGATCTCAGCCAGTCCGGCCCCGTCGAAGGCTTCAACTCCACCCTCAAGGGCACCACCGAGTACAAGGACATCGAAGGCGCCGACGTGGTGATCGTCACCGCCGGCGTGCCGCGCAAGCCGGGCATGAGCCGCGACGACCTGCTCGAGATCAACCTCAAGGTGATGGAGCAGGTCGGCGCCGGCATCAAGAAGTACGCGCCGAACGCGTTCGTCATCTGCATCACCAACCCGCTCGACGCGATGGTCTGGGCGCTGCAGAAGTTCTCCGGCCTGCCCAAGAGCCACGTCGTCGGCATGGCCGGCGTGCTCGACTCGTCCCGCTTCCGCTACTTCCTCGCCGAGGAGTTCAAGGTGTCCGTCGAGGACGTCTCGGCGATGACGCTCGGCGGCCACGGCGACACCATGGTGCCGCTCGCCCGCTACTCCACCGTTGCCGGCATTCCGCTCACCGACATCGTCAAGATGGGCTGGATGAGCAAGGAGCGCCTCGAAGAGATCACGCAGCGCACCCG
>JAEYYP010000062.1 GCA_023428425.1 Pseudomonadota bacterium | reverse complement strand
GCGATCAGGTCGTCGGATTTATACTGGCCATCAGACATCTGCTGCGGTCTCGCTGTCATGGGAAAGCAGCGCCCCTTTTAACTAGTCCCCTCGATGCCCGCTTTCGACCCCCGCCGAGCGCACTGGCCAGCTTTCACACCAATGCGCCCGAATTATGAAAGCTCTTCGGGAGCAGAGACGCCTAGCAGGCTCAGCCCGTTGACAAGCACCTGACGGACAGCGGCGACGAGGGAGAGTCGCGCCATGGTCAGCATTGAATCATCGGCATTAACAAAGCGTAAGGCAACGTCCTGATTGCCCTTGGCCCAGAAGCCGTGAAATGCGCTCGCGAGGTCGTAGAGATAGAACGCAATGCGATGCGGTTCATGGGCATCCGCGGCCGACGCGACGATGCGCGGCCACTGCGCCAGGACCTTGATCAGCTCGATATCGGCCTCTGTGTTCAGCAGCGACTGGTCCGCTCCGGTCAGCGCCCCGAAGCTCACGTCGAGCCCCGGCAGTTTCTCGGCGGCTTGGCGGAACACCGAATAGGTCCGGGCGTGCGCGTACTGCACATAGAACACCGGGTTGTCGCGGCTCTGCTCCTTCACCACAGCGAAGTCGAAATCCATCGCCGCGTCGTTGCGCCGGTAGAGCAGCATGAAGCGCGTGGCGTCGGCGCCCACCTCCTCGACGACGTCGGACAGCAGCACCAGGTCGCCCGAGCGCTTCGACATCTTGAACGGCTCGCCGTTCTTCAGCAGCCGAACGAGCTGGCAGATGCGTACGTCGATATCGGCCTCGCCGTGCGAGACGGCCTTCACCGCTGCCTGCAGCCGCTTGACGTAGCCCGAGTGATCGGCGCCCAGCACGTTGACCATGTGCTTGAAGCCACGCAGGTACTTGTTGCGGTGGTAGGCGATATCGGCGGCGAAGTAGGTGTACTGGCCGTTCGACTTGACCAGCGGGCGATCGACGTCGTCGCCGTAGTTCGTGGCGCGGAACAGCGTCTGCTCGCGATCTTCCCAATCCTCTGGTGTCTTGCCCTTGGGCGGCTCGAGCCGGCCCTGGTAGATCATGTTCTCCGAACGCAGCCAGTCGAGGGTGGTGTCGATGTCGCCACCCTGCCCGTGCAGCTGCCGCTCGGAGAAGAACACGTCGTGGTGGACGTTGAGCCGGGCTAGGTCGGCTCGCACCAGGTCCATCATCGCAGCGAGCACGCGTTCCTTGACGATGGGCAGCGCCTCGGCCTCGGCCTTGTCGAGCAGTGCGCCGCCAAACTCGGACTTCAGAGCTTCGCCAACGGGGATAAGGTAGTCGCCGGGATAGAAGCCCGACGGGATCTCGATCGCCTCGCCCAGCGCCTCGCGGTAGCGCAGCAAGGCGGACTTCGCGAGCGTGTCGATCTGGCTGCCGGCGTCGTTGATGTAGTACTCGCGCGTCACGTCGTAGCCGACATAGGCCATGAGGGAGGCCAGCGCGTCGCCGAAGACAGCGCCGCGGGTATGGCCCACATGCATCGGGCCGGTCGGATTGGCCGACACGTACTCGATGTTCACCGGCTCGCCCCTGCCGATATCGGCCCGGCCGAAATCGGCGCCCTGCGTGGCGATGGACTTCAGCACGGCGTGCCAGATGGGGGCGTTGAGCCGGAAATTGATGAAGCCGGGACCAGCGACGTCCACCGAGGCGACGTCGGCATCGGCCTTGAACTGCTCGACGATGGCGGTGGCGACCTCGCGCGGGTTCTTGCCCAGCGGCTTGGCGACGACCATCGCGGCATTGGTCGAGAGATCGCCATGCGATGCATCTCGCGGCGGCTCCACCACGATGCGCGACAGGATATCCTCGCCCAGCGAGGGATAAAGCGCCTTGAGGGCGTCGGCGACACGGGTCTGGAAGATCGCGAAGACGTTCATGGTACGGGCCTTTGGAGAAGAGCGCAGGCCGTAGCGCAAAGGCACATCCCCGTCAAACGTGGTGCCACCGCGCGCTATTGGCCGATGCCTGGCCACGGCACCCACCCGCCCCCCTTGCGGGGCGAGTAGCGCCGCTTGTGAGCGTAGCGAATTAGCGGAGCTAGGGAGGGGCTATTGCCGAGGCGTGGGCATATACCCCCCTCCTGGCTACGCTAGGCACTGTAGTGCCAAGCTTCGCCACCTCCCCCACAAGGGCGGGAGGTGGGCGCGCGCTGCTTCGCCGGGGCCGAAATGATCGTTCGGTGATGGCTCAAGCAGAAATCCGCCCGTGCTGCTCGATGGCGTAGGGATCGGTCATCCCGGCGATGAAATCGGAGATGATGCGGGCGCGGGCACTGAGGTCGGGGGCGGCGCGGGCGGCCTCGCCCCAGCGGCCGGGCATGTCGATGCGCTCGAAATAGTGGTCGAAGAGTTCGCCGACGAGCTTCTGGCTCCGGCGAACCGGCTCCATCACCTCTTCGGAGCGGTAGACGTGGTCGAAGAGGTATCTCTTCAGCCCCTTCTCGGCTGCCGCCACGCGATCGGAGAAGCCGACCAGCGTTAGTCCGGCCATCCGCACATCCTCTGCCGATTGCGGAGCCGCCCCCGCAATCCGCCTGGTGCTCTCGGCGATCACATCCTCGATGCCGAGCGTGATGAGGCGGCGTTGCAGCTCGTGCGTCTGGCGGCGGGGTTCGATGTCGGGCCAGCGCTCCAGCACCTCGGTGACCAACGGGCCGACCAGCGGCACGTCCCGCAGCTCGGGCAGTGTGATCAGCCCGGCCCGGACCGCGTCGTCGATGTCGTGGGCGTTGTAGGCGATGTCGTCGGCGATGGCGGCCGCCTGGGCCTCGAGGCTGGCGTAGGACGAGAGGCGCAGGTCGGCGCTCGCCGGGATGTCGTAGAGACCGAAGGGCAGCCACTCGTGCACATAGCGGCCGACCGGGCGATCTTCGTCATCGACCAGCGGTCCGTTGTGCTTGAGGATGCCTTCGAGCGTCTCCCAGCTGAGGTTGAGACCGTCATGGGCGGCGTAGCGGTTCTCGAGCCGGGTCACGACGCGGATTGCCTGCATGTTGTGGTCGAACCCACCCCACTCGGCCATCTTCTCGTGCAGCACCCGCTCGCCGGCGTGCCCGAACGGGGTGTGGCCAAGATCGTGGGCGAGCGCCACAGCCTCAGCCAGGTCTTCGTCGAGGCGCAACGCCCGGGCGATGGAGCGGGCCATCTGGCTCACTTCGAGCGTATGGGTCAGCCGGGTGCGAAAATGCTGGCCCTCGTGGTGGAGGAACACCTGGGTCTTGTATTGCAGCCGTCGGAAGGCGGCCGAGTGGATGATGCGGTCGCGATCGCGCTGAAATTCCGAGCGCGTCGGGCTTGAACCGGGATCGTGCAGCCGCCCGCGGGATTGCGACGGATCGGAAGCGTAAGGCGCGCGTTCGCTCATTGTCGGAGCCGAGGCCCTTTTCATCGTCATCGGACGATATTACGTTTAGGGTTCACCAGCGGCGGGTATTCCGCCCGGAAGGCATGTAGATGACTGAAGCTGCTGTAGCATCCAATGATGTCGTTTTGACAGACCGCGCCGCCAAGCGCATCGGCCGCATCCTGTCCAAGCAGGGCGAAGGCACGGTGCTACGTATCGCGGTGGCTGGCGGCGGCTGCTCCGGCTTCCAGTACGAGTACAATCTTGTGAAGGAATCGCCGAAGGCCGACGACCTTGTGCTCAGCAAGGACAACGCCACGGTGCTGATCGACTCGCTGTCGCTGGAGTTCATGGGCGGCGCCGAGATCGACTATGTCGACGACTTGATCGGCCAGAGCTTCCAGATCCGCAATCCCAACGCGGTCGCAGGCTGCGGCTGCGGCACCAGCTTCGCGGTCGCCTGACGTTTAGGCCGTTCGGCGGCTTGCATTTTCGCGCCGCCAACCGTTAGCGTCCTCTCTAATTCGGGAGGATACGAATGACTTTGCAGAAGAATATCGACGCCGCGATCGACGCGGCGCTGGGTGACCGCATCGTCGGTTGCGTGATCCTGGTGAACCGCGACGGCAAGGAAGTCTATGCCCGCGCCGCCGGCCTCGCCGACCGCGAAGCGGGCCGCGCCATGGAGCGCAATGCGATCTTCCGGCTTGCTTCGGTGACCAAGCCCATCGTGGCGACCGCAGCGCTGAAGATGATGGAAGCGGGGCTGCTGCAACTCGACGATCCGGTGACCAACTACCTGCCCTACTTCACTCCGGCGAGCCCGGACGGTGTCGTGCGGCCGATCACCATCCGCCAGCTGCTCGCGCATAGTTCCGGCCTGTCCTACGAGACGACGCCGAAAGACGTCGCGCCGGGCATGTCCGGCCCCTACATCACGCTCGAGGAGAACATGCGCCGGCTGGCAAAGGCGCCGCTGGTGTTCGCGCCGGGCACCGGTTGGGCCTACGGCACCAGCATCGACGTCGTTGGAGCCGTCCTCGCCGCGATCAACGGCTCGAGCCTCGAAGCGGCGGTGAAGAAATACGCCGCAGATGCGCTGGGCATGGCCGATTGGGGCTTCACGCCGACCGAGGCGGCGCGCGTCGCCGCCAACTACTACAATGGAGAATTGCCGAACCCTTCCATCGTACCGCCGACGCGTATCACCATGGAAAATCGGACGACCAATACCGGCTGGGAAGTTGATCGCATCTTCCGCGCCGACGCCCCGCAGTCCGGCGGCGGCGGCTCGTGCGGCACTGCCGACGACGTGATGAAGATGCTGGAAGTCTATAACGGCGGCAGCCACCTGGCGGCGTC
>JAEYYP010000426.1 GCA_023428425.1 Pseudomonadota bacterium | reverse complement strand
CGAAGCGGACGACCGAGATCCCGGCGATGCCGCTCAGCCGGTCCACGGCATCCTGCAGGCCCGACCGCACCCCGGGAGGCAGGTCGGACTGGTTGGGGTCGCCCGTCACCACCATCCGAGAGTTCTCGCCCAGACGGGTGAGAAACATCTTCATCTGCATGGTGGTCGTATTCTGGGCTTCGTCGAGGATGACGAACGCATTGGCGAGCGTGCGGCCACGCATGAACGCCAGCGGCGCGATCTCGATGATGCCGGTCTCCAGATCGCGCTCCACCTTTTCGGGCGGCAACACATCGTAAAGGGCATCGTAGAGAGGCCGCAGATAGGGATCGACTTTCTCGCGCATGTCGCCGGGCAGGAAGCCCAGCCGCTCGCCCGCCTCGACGGCAGGGCGCGACAGGATGATGCGCTCGACGATGCCGCGCTCCAGACAATGGGCGGCATAGGCAACGGCGAGGTAGGTCTTGCCGGTGCCTGCCGGACCCAGGCCGAACACCAGATCGGTCTTTTCCAGGGCGCGCATATACGTGCTTTGCGCAGTCGTCCTGGCCTTGATGACGCGGCGACGGGTGGAAATCTGCGCCTGGCCGTCGGCTGTACCCGTCACGCCCGCGGTGGTCTCGTCACGCCCGTGGCGTATAAGGCCGTCGAAATCGCCCGGACCAACCGCTTCGCCCTTCACAACGCGAGCGTAGAGCTGTTCGAGGACGCCGCGTGCGATGTCACAGGCGGACTCGGAACCGGACAGAATGACGACATTGCCGTGCGCGTGCGCCTCAATCCCCAATCGATCCTCGATAAGAGCCAGATTGGCGTCATACTCGCCAAGCAGCTGCGCGAGGTACCGATTGTCCTCGAAGGGAACAACCAAGCGCTTCCTATTGGTGGAAGGCTTGCCGGGCCTTGTGGGCCCCGCTCCGGGCCCTCTGTAAGCGCTCAATTCTCGGTCTCTCCGATGCCAGCACGCCCGGAAGCCGGACGGCTACGCGACATGTCCTAGCATAAATTCTGCTCCAGGCACATGACAGGCGCCCAGGCAGTGCACAACTGGGGAGCGAGCAGCCCTAGCGCAAGACACCAGCAAGGCTATTGGTGCCGACGCCGGAGATCTCGACGTTGAGAACGCGCCCCAGCAGACCGGGCTCCGCATCCGCATGCACGGCTTGCAGATACGGCGACCGCCCGACGAGCTGACCCGCCCGGCGACCCGGCTTTTCGAAGAGAACAGGAAAAATCTTGCCGACGCAACCTGCGTTAAAACTCGTCTGCTGGCTGTAGAGCAGCGCCTGAAGACGAGCGAGGCGCTCGGTTTTCGCCTCCTCGGCGACTTGGTCTTCCATGTTGGAAGCCGGGGTGCCTGGACGCGCGCTGTACTTGAACGAATAAGCCTGGGCGAAGCCAACTTCGCGAATGAGATCAAGCGTTTCCTCGAACTCGCCGTCGCTCTCGCCGGGGAAGCCAACGATGATATCCGTCGACAGCGCCATGTCGGGCCGCGCTTTGCGGATCTTATCAACGATATGCAGATACTCAGCCGCCGTGTGCTTGCGGTTCATGGCCGCCAGAATGCGGTCCGATCCCGCCTGCACCGGCAGATGCAGGTAGGGCATGACCTTGGGCAGGTCACGGTGGGCGGCGATCAGGTCGCCGCTCATGTCGCGGGGATGGCTGGTTGTATAGCGCAGCCGCTCCAGATTCTCGATTTTCGACAGATGCACCAGGAGGTTAGCGAGCGAGCAGGGCTGACCGTCCGGCCCGTCGCCAAGGTAAGCGTTGACGTTCTGACCCAGTAGCGTGATTTCGCGCACGCCATCCTCGACCAGCCGCCGGGCTTCCTCGACGACCGCCGCAACCGGCCGGGAAACCTCCATGCCGCGCGTATAGGGAACGACGCAGAACGTGCAGAACTTATCGCAGCCCTCCTGGATGGTCAGGAAAGCCGAGGCCGGGCGCGGACCGCGGCGGACGGGCAGCTTGCCGAACTTGTCCTCGTCGGGAAATTCCGTGTCGACGATCTGGCGGCGCTCAGTCTGCGCGCGGCCGATCAGTTCAGGCAGCCGGTGATAGGCTTGCGGGCCGATGACGAGGTCGACCACCGGCGCGCGGGCCACAATCTCGGAGCCTTCAGCCTGTGCGACGCAGCCAGCGACGGCCACCAGCGTTTGCTTGCCCTCCGCCTGACGGGCGATCTTGGTTTGGCGGATACGACCGAGTTCGGAATAAACCTTTTCAGCCGCCTTCTCGCGGATATGGCAGGTGTTGAGCATGACGAGATCGGCGGCATCCTGTTCGGACGTCACGGCATAGCCCTGCGACGCCAGCGCTTCCGTCATGCGCTCGCTGTCGTAGACGTTCATCTGGCAACCGAACGTCTTGATGAACACCTTGCGGGTGTCCGCCATTCGCCAACCCCTTTTACCCAGTCCAAGCGGCAAATACCGCGCTCCGATTGCAGCGCACCAATCAGACTGTCAAGCTATGGCTTGGGTTCCAGCCCCTCACCGGAAATGCCCCTCGCGGCGAGTGCTGCACCGCAGCAAGCACCCTGGCACGTTTACCCTCCCAACCGCTTAACGTCGAGCATTTATGACATGTTTTCTGCGCCAGACGGTTGCGGATTGGTAACCGTATCGGGCATCTGCGGCATTTGAGTACGGCCATGCAACAGAGCTACAACGGACTGTCGCACCTCCGCCTCACTGTGGCGCGCGAGTTCCTTTCGATCCGCAAAATCCGCCAGCGGGACTGGGGGCCCAATGCGGATGTGGACGTCGAGCGGACCGGCCTTGAGCAGGTCCCAGGCGTGAGGCCCCATCTCCATATCGCCGTACCAGCCGACCA
>JAEYYP010000410.1 GCA_023428425.1 Pseudomonadota bacterium | reverse complement strand
GGACCGCTGAAGAAAGACGGCCAGAAGCCGATCGCCTTGGAACGGCGTCGGAGCCACAACGGTATCGGGCGTAACATAGGCGGGATGGCCGTGAAGCGGAGCCTCCAATAGCCGATTTACAGCCGCGGCGACCGGGCAATACTCGGATCATCGGCAAGTGTCATTACATCGGGCTATTGCATGGTTGGGCGATGAGCTACCGCGAGCAGACTGTCGAAATACGCTATCGTCCGCTCGAGACCCTGTCGCAGGCCGACGCTTGGGCGCCAGCCGAGGGTTGCTTCCGCGAGGCTGATGTCGGGCCGACGCTGCTTCGGATCGTCATGGGGCAGGGGGTGCCGCACAAGGCGCGAGCGGCTGCCGGTAAGCTCCAGCACCAGGTCCGCCAGCTCCGCGACCGTGAACTCCGTCGGGTTGCCCAGGTTGATCGGCCCCCCGTACTCGGCCGAGGTTCCCATCAGTCGAACCAGTCCGTCCACCAGGTCGTCCACATAGCAGAACGAGCGGCTCTGCCGCCCGTCGCCGAACACCGTCAGGTCGTCCCCGCGCAGGGCCTGCACGATGAAGGTGGACACCACCCGCCCATCGTCAGGGTGCATGTTCGGGCCGTAGGTGTTGAAGATCCGGGCCAGCTTGCTGTCGACGCCGTACTGGCGCCTATAATCGGCGAACAGCGTTTCCGCGGCGCGCTTGCCCTCATCATAGCAGGACCGGATGCCGACCGGGTTGACGTTGCCCCAGTAGGTTTCCGGCTGCGGGTGCACATGCGGGTCGCCGTAGACCTCCGACGTCGAAGCCTGCACGACCGGCACCTTGAGCCGCTTCGCCAGCTCCAGCACACTGATGGCGCCCAGCACGCAGGTGCGGATCGTCCGCACCGGATCGCGCTGGTAGTGCACCGGCGAGGCGGGGCAGGCGAGGTTGTAGATCGCATCGACCTCGAGGTCGAAGGGCTGCTCGACATCGCGCTCGATCAGGCTGAACCGGGGGTTGCCCTCGAGCGGCGCCAGGTTGCCGATTCTGGCCGTCTGGAAATTGTCGAGGCAGACGACGTGGTGTCCCGCCCCGATCAGGCTGGCGCACAGGTGCGACCCCACGAAACCGGCTCCACCCGTCACCAGAACCCTGCTACCCAAGTCTCGCCTCATCGTTCGGTCGCTGCCCGGCAGGCCGTGCCCTGCCTTCGGCCGGCGCGCACTTGGCGCGACGATTGCCGGGGGCCGGTACGGCGCAATGTAGCGACCCGGCGCCACCCGGCATAGCTGCGGATGTGGTGCCTGTCGTTCAGGACGCGTTCATTCACACGGCTTTCCCAAGGCAATTGCAGGGCAGCCGCCCGTCCTGCTTGTCACATTCGATCTCCCCTATGGACTTCGATGTCCACTTCCGGTAACGTTCCCGAACCGATCGCGGCAAACCGCGGCGGTGGAGGAGTGCCTGCATGGCGAAGCGGCCGACCATCATCGATGTCGCGAAACTGGCCGGGGTGTCGAAGAGCACCGCGGCGCGGGCGTTGACCGATGCTGACGATGTCAACGATGTCACGCGCGACAAGGTGCGGAAGGCGGCGGCGGCGGTCGGGTATGAGCGGAACCATCTGGCGGTGGGGATGCGGTCGGGGCGCTCGGGGCTCTTTGGGCTGGTGATCCCGGATATCGCCAACCCGTTCTGGGCCGAGGTGGCGCGCGGCGCGCAGGACCTCGTGGCCGAGAACGACGCCTCGCTGCTGGTGTTCTCCTCGAACTGGGACCATGACCGCGAGGCGAGCCATCTGCGCGCGCTGCGGCAGGCGCGGGTCGAGGGGGCGATCGTCAATCCGGTCTCCGACAATGTCGACGATTTCGGCCGCTTCAGCGTGCCGCTGGTGCTGATCGGCTCGTCGGCGGAACGCTTCCCCGATGCGCCGTCGATCGGCTCCGACATCCGGCAGGCGGTGCGGCTGGGCCTCGATCACCTCACCGAACGCGGGCATCTGGCGCCGGCGCTGATCGTCGGGCCGCGCTCGCGCCTCGCCCGCGCCCGCTTCCTGCGCAGCGTCCAGGAGCACTGCCTCGAGCGCGATATCGACCCGGCGGTGCTGCCCGTCGAGGATGCCGACTACACCTTCGAGGGCGGCCATGCGGCGATGCAGCGGCTGATGGAACGCCAGCCCCTGGGGCATCTCACGGTGTTTTGTGCCAACGACCTGATGGCGCTGGGGGCGCTGCTCGCCGCGCGCGAGGCGGGGCGCGAATGCCCTCGCGACGTCTCCATCCTCGGCTTCGACGGCGTCCCGAGCGGTGCCTTCTCCTGGCCGGGGCTGACCACCATCGAGAAGCCGGCGCGCGAGCTCGGTCGCCGCGCCGCGCAGGCGCTGTTCGATGAACTGGCTGGCCGCCGGGCGACCGGTCGCACCTACCTGCCCTGCCGGCTGATCGAGCGCGGCTCGCTCGCCGATCTGAGCGTGCACAGTCCGCTCAAACTCGCGGCCACCGGGAGGTTTTGACGCGAAATGATTGCGCGTAGGCCACAAACTTCTGCCAGTCCCGCCGCGACGACCTCAGGGGCCGGCGCAACCGTGACCGTATCCGGGAACGTTCCCAAAAACTCGCGTCTCGCACTCGGCGTCCTTCGCTGGTGGCCCTACTACCTGATGATGGCTCCCGGCCTGCTCTTCTTCCTGGTCTGGCATTACTTCCCGATCTGGGAAGCCAAGATGGCGTTCGAGCAGGTTCGAATCATCCCGCCCAACATCTGGGTCGGGTGGAAGCATTTTCAGACGCTGTTCGCCTCGCCGGTTTTCTACAATGTGCTTGCCAACACGCTGATCATCTCGGCGATGAAGATCGTCTTCGTCTTTCCGGTGCCGATCATCGTGGCGCTGCTGCTCAACGAGGTCCGCTCCGGGCGGCTGCGCAAGTTCATGCAGTCGGCGATCTACCTGCCGCACTTCCTGAGCTGGGTGGTCATCGCCGGTATCTTCATCGCCATCCTCTCGCCTTCCGACGGCGCGGTGAACCAGATCGCCGGCTTCTTCGGCGCCGCGCCGACCAGCTACATGACCGACGGCAATGCCAGCCGCTGGGTGCTGGTCTTCTCGGAAATCTGGCGCTCTGCCGGCTGGGACAGCCTGCTCTATCTTGCCGCCATCATCGGCATCGACCAGTCGCTCTACGAGGCAGCCGAACTCGATGGCGCCAACCGCTGGCAGAAGATCTGGCACGTCACCATCCCCGGCATCGTGCCGACGATAGCGACGCTGTTCATCCTCAACATGGGGATGTTCCTGTCGGCCGACCTCAACCAGGTGATCAACTTCCTTAACGACGTGAACCGCGGCCAGATCGATATCCTCGACACCTATGTGTATCGCCTCGGGCTCAGGACCGGCGAGTACTCGCTCGCCACCGCGGCCGGCCTGTTCAAGGCGGTGCTGGGGATGATCATGATCCTCGCCGCCCACTTCGTCTCGAAGCGGCTGACCGGCAAGGGGGTCTGGTGATGGCGACAACAACCACACCAGCCACCGCCAGCCGCCGCACCGCCATCCGGCGCACGCCGCTCGAGCGGATCGAGTACGCGATCATCGTCTCCACCCTGCTGCTGCTGGTGGTGCTGACGGTGCAGCCGATCCTCAACCTCATCGCGATGTCGCTGTCGGACCCGAGCCGCGTGGCCGGCATGAGTGGGCTGGCGGTGCTCCCCGACGGGTTCTCGCTCGATGTCTGGGTGCTGCTGTTCCAGCACCCGCTGGTGCAGTCGGGCATCGTCAACTCGATCTTCATCACGAGCGTCGGCACGCTGCTGAGCCTTGCCGCCACGGCGCTGATGGCCTGGGGGTTGAGCCGCCCGAACCTGCCCGGCCGCCGGGCGCTGTTCATCCTGGTGCTCGTCACCATCGTCTTCGAGCCGGGCATCATCCCCGACTACTTCCTGATGAAGCGGATGGGGCTGCTCGACAGCTACTGGAGCGTGATCATGTTCAAGGCGGTGAACGCCTGGTACCTGATCATCCTCGTTCGGTTCTTCGAGGAAGTGCCCGAGGAACTGCTCGAGGCCGCCGAACTCGATGGCGCCAATCCGTTCCAGACCTTCTTCCATGTGGTGCTGCCGCTCGCGAAGCCGGCGCTGGCGACGATTGCGCTGTTCTACCTGGTGTTCCGCTGGAACGAGTTCTTCCGCGCCATGATCTACCTGAACGACCAGGGCAAATGGCCGCTGCAGGTGGTGCTTCGACAGTTCGTGGTCGAAGGCGACAAACTCGCGATTGTGGGGGCGAACAATGCGGCCAACAATATCGGTGTGGCGCAGATCAACCTGAAGGCGTTGAAGGCGGGAATGATCATCATGACCATCCTGCCGATCCTGGCGATCTATCCGCTGATCCTGAAGTTCTTCACCAAGGGCACGATGAGCGGGGCGCTGAAAGGATGAGCGATATCTTGCGCGAACGCCGGCCGGGGTCCGCCACTGTGGCGCAGCCACGGGGGAGGGGGACCATGCGGAGCATGGTGGAGGGGGCGGCCCATACTCCCAGCTTCCCAGCTGCACCAGTGCGGTCCTTGCCACCGCGCTTCACCCTCCCCCTTGCGGGGAGGGTAGCGAAGCTTGGGCGCGGCAGCGCCATAGCGCAGCTAGGGAGGGGGTGCGCAGTACCTTCGTCCTTGTGCCCACAGCCTACCCCCCACCTAGCTCCGCTACGCGCTTCGCGACGAGCTGCGCTACCTCCCCCGCACGGGGGGAGGTGGGCGTCGGGGAGGGACCGCCCCCTTCACCGCCTTCGGCGGTCCCCCTCCCCCGCTTCGCGGTGGAGGACCCGGGCGTCGTCAGCTCTTCAATTCCACCCACAACCAACAACCATAACGGAGGAGACTACCCATGCTTAAGCGACTGCTTCTGACCACCACGGCGCTGGCCCTCGGGCTGGCGCTGGCCATGCCGGCGAGCGCGCAGACCGTGATCCGGTTCGTGTCGAAGGACCTGCTGTCGACCAACCCGCCCGACGTCGCCCACATCGAGCGCATCGAGGCGGCGCTGAAGGCGCAGGGGACCGATCTCGACATCCAGATCGTCGACCTGCCGTCGTCGGGCTATGCCGATGCGTTGGGCACCATGCTGCTTTCGGGCGACATTCCCGACTTGATCTACTTCCAGGGCGGCGATGCCAAGATGGCCGACCAGGGCATCCTCGAAGACCTCAATCCCTGGATCGAGAAGTCGCCCAACCTCAAGGCGTCGCTCTGGCCGCACAACGTCGAGCGGCTGAAGAACTACCCCTACCTGCTCTACATCTACCCGCCGCGCGCCCCGCAGCCGGTGATCCGCAAGGACTGGCTCGATGAACTCGGCATCGCCCCGCCGCAGACGGTCGAGGAATACGAGGCCTTCTTCAAGGCGATCCACGATGCCGATCTCGATGGCGACGGCACGCCGGGCAACACGTTTGGCGTCACTACGGCGGAGAACACCAACGAGCTCGACTCGATCTTCAACCAGGCTTTCGGAATTACCGGTACCTGGATGCAGGACGACACGGGCGCTTGGGTGCATTCGCGCATCACATCGCAGGAGCGCGACAAGATCACCTGGTACGCCAAGCTGGCGGCCGAGGGGCTCTACGACAAGGAGTACGTGACCTCGAAGTTCGACGTGAAGGAAGACAAGTTCTACACCGGCAAGGCCGGCGTGATCTTCGGCTCCTCGGCGGAAGTCATCGACATCTACGGCGGCAAGATGCGGCAGGCGCACCCTGACGAGAACATCGAGCTGGCGCTGCTGCCGATCCCCTCGGGTCCGGGCGGGCAGGGCCTGCAAGCGGTGGACGTGAGCAAGGAAGCTCGTGGCTTCGCCATTTCCAGCGTGTCCGAGCACAAGGAAGAGGTCGCCAAGCTCCTCGACTTCATGGCCTCGACCGAAGGCCAGATGATGGACCGCATGGGCTTCGAGGGCGAGGAGTACACAAAGTCGGGCGACACCTACACCGTCACCGACAAGATTTCGACCTGGTATGCCCGCTTCTTCGCCGCCGCCAACTTCACGCCGCCGGTGGAGTGGAAGTCGGCAGCAGCGCAGCAATCGCTCGCCAACATCCAGCAATACTTCAAGGCCGACAACGCCTTCGTCTGGCCGGCCGACTATGCCGCCGACCTCGACGCGACCGAAAACGTCTACCGCGCCTGGGTCTACAAGTTCATCTCGGGTGAAGCCTCGATGGACCAGTGGGACCAGTTCGTCGCCGAATGGAAGGCCGCGGGCGGCGACCGGCTGAACGAGTATGCCCGGACCGTGCTGGGCAGCTGAGAACAACTATCGGCGGCCGAGTGGGGAGGACCCCTCATCCGGCTGCCGCCACCTTCTCCCACAAGGGGAGAAGGC
>JAEYYP010000359.1 GCA_023428425.1 Pseudomonadota bacterium | reverse complement strand
CGCACTGCAGATCACGCCGCGCGCCTGCTATTCGCGTCCGCCCACCGAGACGCAGCGCACCAGCGTGTTCGTCGAGGTCGACCAGGTCAGCCTGCGGGGGACCGTGGAGCGAGTCTTCACCGGCTGGATGTTCGCCGACTCCCCGGCTCTCAACGCCATCGACCACGCCGTCTATGACATCTGGCTGATCGACTGCAAGCAGAGCTCCGACGTGCCTCCGCCCGATCAGCCGGCGCCCTCGAGCCCGGCACCTGTCGAGCCACCCGCCGAAGGGCAGGTGGACGACCGCGGCTAGCGTCGCCTGTTCACCCTTCTCGTTGACCTGACCCTTGACGACGCGTGTGGCTGTGTATTTAACAGATGTGTTATTTAACGTTGAAGTGAAATGCAGACGGACCCGCTGACACTCACCTTCTCTGCCCTGGCCGATCCGACGCGACGCGCCATCCTGCAGAGGCTCGCGCATGGCGAGGCGTCGGTCAGCGAACTGACCGAGCCGTTCGACATTTCGATGCCGGCCATCTCGCGGCACCTCAAAGTGCTGGAGCAGGCCGGGCTGGTGCAGCGCACGCGTCAGGCCCAGTGGCGGCCGGTGCAACTCAACGCCGCCCCGCTGGCCGAGGTGGCTGGCTGGGTCGAGCGATACCGTCGGCTCTGGCAGACCGAGTTCGACCGCATGGACGCCTATCTCGCTGAACTACAGAAGGGAGACCCGGATGCGCAGCAGTGCAGCAACGGCCGAGCAGCGCGAACTCGTGCTCGAAATTGACCGGGTGTTCGACGCGCCCCGCGAACTCGTGTGGCGGCTGTGGCGCGATCCCCAGCATATGGTTCGCTGGCACGGCCCCGAGGGCATCGCCCTCATCGAATGCCAGCTCGATTTCCGCGTCGGAGGCCGGTGGCGGCGCTGCATGAGCAGTGGGCCTGGCCACCAGCACTACATCCGGGGCGAGTACCTCGAGATCGAGGAGCCGCACCGGCTGAGCTTCACCTACATCAATGAGTATGACGGCTTCGAAACCGTGGTGAGCATGGACTTCCTCGAGGAGGACGGGCGCACCCGGATGCTGTTCCGGCAGACGCCGTTCATCAGCGTCGAGGAGCGCGACGGGCATGGCTGGGGCTGGAACAGCGGCTTCGGCGTGTTCGACGCCTACTTGAAGCTCTTCACCGACGACGACTGGAGCCCGAAGGGACTGCCGCGCAGTGACGGCGTGGCGGAAGACATAGTAGCGGGGCGCCGCCGCCATACCGAGGAGGAACGCCGACATGCTGACGCTGCCCAAGCTGGTCGATCGACCCGAGCAGAGCTACCTGGCGATCCGCCGGGAAGTGAAAATCCCGTTTGACGACGTCATCGGCTCGATCATGAGCGAACTCTTAGGCGCGCTGAATACCGCAGGAGTTCAACCGCTTGGACCAGTTTTCTTCAAGTATGACATTGTCAGGATGCCGGAGCTGGTCATTGAGTTCGGCGTGCCGGTTGCTGCGGGGACCATTCCTAGCGGGCCGCTGGTCGGCGGGACGCTACCAGCCGGGAAGTATGCCCAGACCACCTACTGGGGGCACTACGACAACCTGATGGACGTCAATGCCATCCTCATCGGGTGGGCCAAGGAGCGGCATATCCAGTGGGACGCGACGGAGATGCCGGACGGTGATCACTTCGTCTGCCGGCTGGAAGAGTATCCCAATGGGCCGGACGATGAGCCCGATCCCGAGAAATGGGAGACGACGGTTGCCATCAAGCTGCGCTAGCCTTCAGCCCTGTTGATCGATCGCGAGCCAGTCGGCCTGGTGCCGCAGGGCCTCGGCCAGGCGGACTTCATAGTCCTCGCGGGGGATCTCGACGCCGCCGAAGGTGCGGAGGTGGTCGGTGACGAACTGTGTGTCGAGCAAACGGTAGCCGCCGGCCTTGAGGCGGAACAGCAGGTTGGCCATCGCTATCTTGGAGCAGTCGGTCTTGCGGTGGAACATCGATTCGCCGAAGAAAGCCCCTCCGAGCGACACGCCATAGAGACCGCCGACGAGGGCAAGGCCATCCCACACCTCGACCGTGTGCACGAGCCCGCGCTTGAACAGTGCTCCGTAGAGTTTGCGGATCTCGGCGTTGATCCAGGTGGTGTCGCGATCGACGCCAGCGGTGGCACAACCCTCGATCACCGCATCGAAGTCGGTATCGACCTTCACCTCATACGGGTGTGAGCGCAGCGTCTTCCGCAACGTGCGGCTGATATGGAAATCGTCGAGCGGAATGATGCCGCGCTGCTGCGGGCTGACCCAGAACAGGTCGGTCGACCCTGCATCCTCGGCCATCGGAAAGATGCCCGCCTGATAGGCGCGGACGATGAGTTCCGGCGTCAGCTCGATGGCGAAGGGATCGGTTTTTCGCGACATGGCCCGAATATGGGGCCGTCCCGCTCAGCGGACAATGCGCTTGTCGACGCATGCTGCTATGGCTGGGGCAGGGGGCTGACGATGCGGTTCGTGTGGAAAGGCGTGTGGCTGGTTGCCGGCTACCTCGTGCTGGCTCCGGTACTCGCCACTGCGGTGCTCTGGGGGATGCTGACCGCCGGCATCGTAGCATGGTCGCCCGAGGGACCGGGCCTGCCGCAGGCCCCCTTGACGATCGGCTATCGCGGCGACCCGCAGGCGGCATTCGGCTGGGCGTTCGAGGCCGTGACCTATCCGACCGAACTCGGCCCCGCTGCGGCCTGGGTTATTCCAGGTGCAAATGAGGAACCGCTGTGGGGCATCTGGGTGCACGGCATCGGTGGCATCCGCGAAAACGGCTATCGCATGGTCCGGACACTGCACGACGCCGGGCTGCCGGTGCTGATGATCACCTATCGTAACGACAGCGACGCACCGCGCTCGGCCGACGGGCTCTACAGCTTTGGGCTATCCGAATGGCCCGACCTGGAGGCGGCAGTGGACTACGCTGTCGGGAGAGGTGCCGAGCGAGTGGTGATCGCGGCCGAGTCGATGGGCGCGGGGATCACGGGCCAGTATCTGCTGCGCGGCAACAATGTCCAACGGGTCGCGGGGCTGGCCCTCGATGCGCCAGCACTGGATTTTCCCGCCGTCATCCACGCTGCTGGCCGGCGTTACTGGGTGCCGTTCAGCGACTATGTCGCCGCCGCGGCGCTCGAACTCTGGCGGCTGGTGCGCACGGACCTTCGCGACGCGGTCAGCCTTGATGCTGTGGCGGCGTTTCCCGGCCCTATCTTCGTGGCGCACGGCACTCGCGATCCGCTGGTGCCGTTCTCGATCAGCGAAACGCTGGCAGCGAAGCGACCGGATATCGTGTTCTGGAAGACCGACGCCGATCGCCACCCGATGAGCTTCGAAGCCGACCGCGAAGGCTACGCCGCGGCCCTCTCCGCATGGCTGGAAAAAGCAAGGGGCGCTGCGAGCGCCCCCTGAAGCCTCAGTGCTTCATGCCGAGGTACTTTTCCAGCCAGTGGATGTCGTAATTGCCCGCGATGATGTCCGGCTCGCGGATGAGGCGCTGGAACAGGGGCAGGGTGGTCTTGATGCCGTCGACCACGAACTCATCCACGGCGCGGCGCAGGCGCTGCAGGCACTCCTCTCGGGTGCGGCCGTAGACGATCAGCTTGCCGATCAGCGAGTCGTAGTAGGGCGGGATCGAGTAGCCGGCATAGACCGCCGAATCGACCCGCACGCCGACGCCGCCGGCCGGGTGATAGAAGCTGATCTTGCCCGGCGAGGGCGCGAAGGTCTGCGGGTCCTCGGCGTTGATGCGGACCTCGATGGCGTGGCCGTTGAACTGGATGTTCTTCTGCTCGAGGCTCAGCGTCTCGCCCGAGGCGACGCGGATCTGCTCGTACACCAGGTCGACGCCGGTGATGCGTTCGGTCACCGGGTGCTCCACCTGCAGGCGGGTGTTCATCTCGATGAAGTAGAACTCCCCATTCTCGTAGAGGAACTCGATGGTGCCGGCGCCCGAGTATTTCAGCTTGCGCATGGCGGCCGCGCAGATCTCGCCGATCTTCTCGCGCTGGTCGGCCGGAACGGTCGGGGCCGAAGCCTCTTCCCACACCTTCTGGTGGCGGCGCTGCAGCGAGCAATCGCGGGTGCCGAGGTGCACCGCGTTGCCCTTGCCGTCACCCATCACCTGCACTTCGATGTGCCGCGGCTTGCCGAGGTACTTCTCCATGTAAACCGACTCGTTGCCGAACGCGGCCTTGGCTTCGGAGCGAGCGGTCGACCAGGCGTTGAGGAGGTCGAGTTCGGTGTGCGCCACCTTCATGCCGCGGCCACCACCACCAGCGGTGGCCTTGATCAGCACAGGGTAGCCGATCTCGGCAGCAGTCGACTTGGCATCGGCTTCTGTCTCGACCGCGCCGGCAGAACCCGGGACGACCGGGATGCCAAGTTCCACCGCCGTCTGCTTGGCGGTAATCTTGTCACCCATGATCTGGATGTGGTGCTCGGACGGCCCGATGAAGGTGATCTTGTGCTCGGTCAGGATGCGGGCAAAGCGCGCATTCTCCGAGAGGAAGCCGTAGCCGGGGTGCACGGCGTCCGCCCCAGTGATCTCGCAGGCGGCGAGGATCGAGGGGATGTTGAGGTAGCTGTCCTTGGCGGGCGGCGGGCCGATGCAGACGCTCTCGTCGGCGAGGCGCACGTGCATGGCGTTGGAGTCGGCAGTCGAATGGACGGCGACCGTCTGGATGCCGAGCTCCTTGCAGGCCCTGAGGATGCGGAGCGCGATCTCGCCGCGGTTGGCGATGAGGACCTTCTGGAACATCTGAGCGCCTTACTCGATGACGACGAGCGGCTGGCCGTATTCCACCGGCGAGGCATCCTCGACCAGAACGCGGGTGACGGTGCCGGAGCGATGGGCCGGAATCTGGTTCATCGTCTTCATCGCCTCGACGATGAGCACAGTCTGACCCTCGGAGACGCGGGTGCCGACCGGGGCGAACTGCGGCTTGCCGGGTTCGGGCGAGAGGTAGGCGGTACCAACCATCGGCGAAGTCAGCGTGCCGGGGTTGGAGGCGAGATCCTCAGCTGCGGGAGCTGCTGCTGGCACCGAGCCAGTTGGCACACTTGGTGCAACCGGAGCGGCCGGTGCAGGCGCGTAGGCGGGGACCGACACCTGCTGCACCGCCTGTGTGGCGTAGCTGCGAGTGACGCGGACCCGCAGGTCCTCGCGCTCGATTTCGATTTCGGCGAGGTTCTGCTCGTTGAGGAGCTTGGCGATGGCCTCGATCAGATCCTGATCGGAATTGGAAGACGCCTTGGTCATGCGGGGAGCCTCTTATAGTTTTTCGGCCAGTGCGTGGAGAGCCAGCTTATAGCCGGTCGCGCCCAACCCGCAAATCACCCCCAGCGCCACAGGCGAGACATAGGAGTGATGGCGGAACGGCTCGCGGGTGTAGATGTTGGAGAGATGCACTTCAACCACCGGCAGGTTCACAGCGCGGAAGGCGTCGTGGATAGCGATTGAAGTGTGGGAATAGGCGCCGGGATTGATGACGATAGCGTCGTAGGCACCCAGCGCCTGCTGGATCCAGGTGACGAGTTCGCCCTCGATATTGGACTGCTTGCAGCTAACCTCAAGGCCAACTGCCGCGCCCTCGTCGATCACCATCTTCTCGATGTCGGTGAGCGTCTGCGAGCCATAGGTGCCCGGCTCGCGAGTGCCGAGCATGTTCAGATTAGGTCCGTTGAGGACGAGGATGCGTTTGGCCATGGTTCCGCCTTGTGCACCTGCCTCCCGGCGGGAAGCAAGCGCGGCGCGGAATAATGCACGGAAAAGGGCGGAAGTGGGGCTGCGGTCCGGAAATCGCCTCAGCCCGGTGTTGCCGGGCAGTTGGTGGAGCCGCAGGCGCGCATGTTCGCGATGCGGTTGCGAAGCTGGTCGATGTCAACCGCGCCGGGGATGATCTCGTCGCCGATGATGTAGGTCGGCGTGCCGGAGATATCGAGCGCTTCGGCAATCTTGTAGCTTGCTTCGATGACGGCGCTCACCGCGGGGGTGTTCATGCCCATCTCGAGTGTGATCGGGTTGAGGCCCAGATCAGACGCCGCCTTCAGCGCCACCGCCTTGTCGACCTGGCCGGGCGAGGTGAACAGGGCCTCGTGGAAGGTCCAGTAGTCGACGTCCGCTTCGGCCACCTGCACCGCGACGCGCGCAGCGTCGGCAGAGCCCTGCGACAGGATCGGAAACTCCTTGAGGATCACGCGAAGGTTGGGGTCTTCGTCGATCAGCGTAGCCAGGTTGGGGAGCGCCTGCCGGCAGTAGCCGCAATTGTAGTCGAACATCTCGACCAGGGTGACGTCACCCTCGGGATTGCCCAGCACGATCTGGCCCGGCGCCTCGTAGATGGCGCTCGACAAGGTCGCGAGCTGCGTACGGGTCGCGGCCTTGCGTTGCGCCACCACCTCCTCCTGCAGTCGCTCGGAAACGCGCTGCAGGATCGATGGATTCTCCATCAGGTACGTCTCGATCATCGGGTTCAGCTTGCCCGGATCGAGCTCCGCCACGGCAACACCCCCTGGCGTGTTCTGCTGCGGCTGGCCGGCCATAAAGTCGGCGACGATGGTTTCGACCGCCGAGCGGTCCAGCGGTTCCTGCTGCGGAACCTCGGCGACAATGGCCTGTGCGATCTCGCGGACCTGCGCTTCGCTTACAGCGGGACGGAAGGTAGCGACCCCGACGCCGCCGGCCACGAGGCCGAGGATGAGGACGAGCAGGACAGTGATGCGCGACATGGACAAACCCGGGAGCGTTTCGCACTTGCGTACAGGCGTTGCCGGGAAAATGCGAGGCCCAGCCGGCTGCCGGGAAGCAATAGCGTTCAAATCTGGTTGAGGGGCGCGGGTCGATGGTCTAGCCAGTCGAACATGACCCAGACCCCAGAAAAGCTCACCGGGCTCAGGCCCTTCTACGCCATGGAGATCAACGCCCTGGCCACCCGCGAGGAAGCGGCTGGCCGGCAAGTGATGCATCTCGAGGTCGGCGAACCCGGCGCGCCTCCGGCACCGGCCGTGCGGGCGGCAGTAGCCGCGGCGCTCGACGAACCGCAGCGCTATACCCACTTCGCCGGACAGGTGGGGCTGCGCCGGGCGCTGGCGCAATACTACCAGACGCAGCACGGCGTGGCGGTCGACCCCGATTCCATCGTTGCCACCATGGGTTCGTCGTCGGGCTTCATCCTTGCCTTTCTCGGCGCCTTCGCGCCGGGTGCGCGGATCGCCGTGACGCGGCCGGGCTATCCCGCCTATCTCAACACCCTCGATGGGCTTGGCATGACCGCGGTCGAAATCCCGGTGACCGCCGCCTCAGGCTGGCGCCTGTCGGCCGAGGATATAGAGCGCGCCTACAAAGCCGAACCATTCGATGGGCTGCTGTTCGCCTCTCCGGCCAACCCGACTGGCGCAGCGGTGACCCGCGAGGCGCTGGGCGAGATCGTCGATACCTGCCGCCGGCTCGGGGTGCGGCTGATCTCGGATGAAATCTATCACGGGCTCGACTATCGCGGCCCCTCGGTCACGGCGCTGGAGTTCGGCAACGACGCCATCGTCATCAACAGCTTCTCAAAGTACTATTGCATGACTGGCTGGCGCATCGGGTGGATGGTGTTGCCGGAGCCGGTGCTGCGCCGCACCCAGATGCTGCAGCAGAACCTCTTCATCTCCGCCCCGACCCTGAGCCAGATCGCGGCCCGGGTCGCGCTCGGCGAACGCGAGTACGCCGAAACGCAGAAGGCTCAGTACGCGAACAATCGCCAGCTTGTCGGCCAGTGGTTGACCAGCCAGGGTCTCGGCGATGGCCACGAGCCCGACGGCGCCTTCTACGCGTATCTCGACATGAGCCGCTACACGAACGACTCCCTCGGCTTCTGCCAGGCCATGGTACGCGAGGCGGGCGTCGCCACGACTCCGGGCATCGACTTCGACCGCGTCGACGGCAACCGCTTCATCCGCCTCTCCTATGCTGGAACGAGTGAAGCAGTGGAGGAGGGGCTCGACCGCATCGGTCGGTTCCTAGCGGGACGGTAATGCCGGCAAACCGCGCCGGTCCGTGACCGGGGCCGACATTTCCTGTCGCGATTCAGACTGGGTTAGCCGAAATCAGGCTCCGGCTTTGACTTGGCGGCGAGACCGACCGACGCTGCGCCTATCCTGAAAATGGAGGCGTCCTTGAAACCCGAAAGCATCGACTTCACGGTCCTCAGCCGGTTGGGCGGCGAGCGGCGGCATGTCACGGCCGGCGAAGTGATCTTCCGCGCCGGCGATGTCGGCAACGAGCTGTTCGTGATCCGTGACGGAACCGTGGCTGTAGAGGTCAAGGGGGCGATCGTCGAACGACTCGGTACCTCCGACATCTTCGGGGAGATGGCGCTGGTCGAGGCCAAGCCGCGCAGCGCCACGGTCGTGGCCGAAACAGACTGCATCATCGTCCCGATCAGCGAGAAGCAGTTCCTCGCAATGGTCGAGTACGCCCCGAGCTTCTCGCTCGCCGTGATCCGCACCTTGGCGCATCGGCTTCGCGAGACCAATGAGAACCGCCGCCGGGCTGCATAGAGTCGCGGGTTCTATCTTCAAATCAATCGGTTACGCGTATAACCGGATTCAAGCCAAGAAGAAGGGCGGGATCGCTCCCGCCCCTGCATCACTCAGATTTCAACCACCACTAGCCAAGACCGAGCCGGCGCTGCCACCAGCCGACTTTCTTCGGCTTGGGCTCTTCGGCGACGGTCTCCGGTGTCTCGACCGGGGCGCTGGCCGCGGCGGTGGAACTCACCACGATCTCGCCTTCCGGAATCTCTTTCTTCTTGCGACGGCTCGAAGCCTTCTCCACCGCAGGTGCGGCTTCCGCCTCGACGGGTGCCGCTTCCGGCGCCGGTTCGGCCGTGACCGCGGCGATTTCGTCGGCGGCCGCAACGACCTCGGCTTCCGCCGGCGGAGCCGCCTTCTTGCGCGGCGCGCGGGTGCGCTTCGGACGAGCGGCCGGCTCGGCTTCTGCCTCGGCAGCAGGTGCGTCGGCGACAACTTCGGCGGGCGCAGCCTCGGCAGCCGCTTCCGGCACTGCGTCGGCCTTGCGACGACGGCCGCGTGCCTTCGGCTTCTCGGCGGGCGCCTCGGCGCTCACCTCGGGGG
>JAEYYP010000243.1 GCA_023428425.1 Pseudomonadota bacterium | reverse complement strand
GTGCCCTTCCCAGATCGGATCGCGGCCGAACTTCTCGCCCATGTACATCTGGAGCAACTGCTCCCGGATGGGCTCGATGGTGGCGTAGGGCAGCAGGATCTCGATCTTGCCGCCGCGATCGTCCATCTCGATGCGGAGCTCGATCAGGATTGCTGCGTTGGCAGGACGCGAGATGGCGGCAAAGCGCGGATTGGTCTCCAGCCGCTCGATCTTGAAGTTGACGTCGGTGACCGGCTCGAAGGCGCGGTGCGTGTCGTCGAGGATCACCTCGATCATGCGGCGAGCCAGCGCCATCTCGATCGTGGTGTACGGCCGGCCCTCGATCCGGATGGCGCCGCCGACGCGACGTCCCCCGAGCAACACGTCGATCATCGAGTAGATGAGCGAGCTGTCGACGGTAAGGAGGCCGAAATTGTCCCACTCCTCGGCCTTGATGACCGACAGGATCGCCGGCAGCGGGATGGAATTGAGGTAATCGCCGAAGCGGACCGACGAAATGGAATCGAGGGCGACTTCGACGTTGTCGGAAGTGAAGTTGCGCAGCGAGGTCGTGGCGAGGCGGACGAGCCGGTCGAACACGATTTCGAGCATCGGCAGGCGTTCGTAGGACACCAGCGCCGAGTTGATGAGCGCCTGTACGCCGGTGAGTTCGGCCACACCGCCGGCATTGGGATCGAAGCCGAGGAGGCTGTCGATCTCGTCCTGATTGAGGACGCGGTCGGACGAGGCTTCGGCGCCATCGGCTTCGAGCATGGCGGCCCACTCGGCGCTCATCTCGGAGTCAGCCGCAGAGGCGGGATCCTCGCCGGTGCTCCAGTCGTCGCTCAGCTTGTCGAGATCGCCGGGTCCAGCCATCACTGCACCAGGATTTCCTTGAACAGGATCGACTCGACCTGCTGGGGGAAGATGGCGATGTTGACGCGGCGGCGCAGCTCTTCCTTGAGGCGATAGATGCCGGCGGAGCCCTCGAGGTCAGACTTGCGCAACTCGCGCAGGTAGACCTGGAACGCATCGACGACCTTGGCCATCCGCGGCTGGATCTCGACCATCACCTCTTCGCTCGCCACTTCGAGGGCGACCGTGAGCTTCATGAAGGCGGGCGAGCTGCCATCGGATGTGTTGAGGTTCACCGTCATGGGCGGCAGGTTGAAGGTGAAGGTCGCGTGAGCCTCTGCGGCGTGCGAGTCATCGGGCTTGGGACCGGCAAACAGCACAAAGTAGGCCGCGGCGCCACCGCCCAGCAGCACGACCGCGGCGGCGACCATGGCGATCAGCATGATCGGCAGTTTTTTCTTGGCCGGTGCCGCGTCTTCCGCCCCGCCTTCGATCTCGGCTTCTGCCGCCATGCTGAAAACCCCGCGCCGCCGGACGATTCCGGGCTCAATCGAGCTAACGACCAGAGGGTTAACGATTGGTTACGATGGCGCCCCAACCCGGCACAAATTGCCGGGCAGAAGTTACCGCGATGTTTGGCATGGGTAGCGACTGCCCACCGGACCTGTGGCCAACCCGTTGATATTACGTCGTTTCGTGGTCTGGCACGGTTTCTGCAGTGTTAACGGCGAGCTTGTCGGCCTGGGGAGGTTGGTGGGCTCGGGGACTGAACCGGGGAATCCGCGCCATGGAAAATGCGCAGCTCATCGGCCTGTCACGCCAAGTGGCCTTGCAGCGCCAGATGGACGTGGTGGCCAACAACATCGCGAACCTCAACACCACCGGCTTCAAGGCCGAGCAGTTGCTGTTCGAGGAATACAAGATGCCGGTCGCCAAGGACCGCGACTTCCCGATGCTGGACCAGCGCCTGAGCTACACGCTCGATTGGTCGACGGTGCACGACATGTCGACTGGCGCAATCATGACCACGGGCAATCCGCTCGACGTGGCGCTCGAGGGCGAAGGCTTCCTGGTGGTCGAGACGCCACAGGGCGAGCGCTACACCCGCTCGGGATCGCTGGCGATCGCCGCCGACGGCACGCTGGTCGACCTCATGGGCAACCCCGTGCTGTCCGATGCCGGTCCGATCACCTTTTCCGCTGCCGACAGCGACATCACCATTGGCGCCGACGGTTCCATCGCCTCGAGCGAGGGGCTCAAGGGCCGGCTCCGGGTGGTGGAGTTCTCCGACGCCCAGGCCGCTACCCGCGAGGGCAACAACCTGTGGGCCGGCGACAACCCGCAGCCCGCGACCGAGACCCGCGTGCTGCAGGGCGCGCTCGAGAAATCCAACGTCTCGGGCATTGCCGAGATGACCGAAATGATCCGCGTGCAGCGGGCCTACGAGAGCCTCGCCTCGATGCAGGAGAAGCAGGACGACATGCGTCGTAGTGCCATCCAGCGCCTCGGCACGCTGGCCTAAGGAGAACGACCGATGAAAGCGCTCTACATCGCATCGACCGGCATGTCGGCCCAGGAGACAAATGTCGAGGTCATCTCCAACAACATCGCGAACATGCGGACCACCGGCTACAAGCGCCAGCGGGCCGAGTTCCAGGACCTGCTCTACCAGCAGATTCGTCGCTCCGGATCGGCCACCTCGGGCCAGGGCACCATCGCCCCGGTGGGCATCGAGATCGGCTCGGGCGTCAAGACGGCCGCCACCCCGCGGGTGATGAGCCAGGGCACGCCGACCCCGACCGAGAAGGAACTCGACGTCGCGGTGCGGGGCGAGGGCTTCTTCATCGTCAACCTGCCGGACGGCCGCACCGCCTACACCCGCGACGGCTCGTTCGAGCGCTGCGCCGACGGTCAACTGGTGAATGTGGACGGCTACGCCATCCAGCCGGGTATCACCATTCCCGACGATGCCACCTCCGTCTCGATCAGCGCGGACGGCACCGTCGAGGCGTTTATCGGCAGCTCGACGGTGGCGACGCAGATCGGCCAGCTGCAGCTGGCGCGGTTCGTCAACAAGGCCGGTCTCGCCTCGGCGGGCAACAATCTGTTTCTCGAGACCGCATCGAGTGGGCCAGCCCAGGTGGGTACGCCGAACACGGACGGCGTCGGCGACCTGCTGCAGGGTTACCTCGAAGCCAGCAACGTCAACTCGGTGACCGAGATCGCGGATCTGATCGCGGCGCAGCGCGCCTACGAGATGAATGCCCGGGTGATTTCGGGCGCCGACCAGATGATGCAGGCCACGAGCCAGCTGCGCTGAGGAGAATGACGATGAAGACCCAGATCCTTTCCGCGGTTCTCCTCGCCCTGTCGACTACTGTCGCGTTCGCGGCGCCAGTACTGAAGGCCAACGTGTCGGTGAACCACCCGGTGGTGACGGTCGGCGACATGTTCGACGATTCCGGGCTGATGGCCGAGACCGCGCTGTTTCGCGCCCCGTTGCCCGGCACGACCGGCATCGTCAGTCTCGAGGCGGTACGCTCGGCGGCAGCACGAGTGGGGCTGATCGAGTATGGCACCGACGGCGTCATGGCCGTGAAGGTCGAGCGCCGCGCGACGATCATCGACAGCACCGAACTGACCAACCTGATCGAGGGCGACCTCAACTTCCGTGGACTCCTCCCCGCGGGCGCGTCAGTGGAAACGCGGTTCGATGGCGGGGCGCTGTCGTTCAAGGCCGAGGACGTGGCGGTGCCGGTTACGCTGACCTCGCTGCGCTGGCAGCCGGGCGCGCGCGCCTTCGCCGCCCGCTTCACTATCGCTGGTATCGACCTGCCGGTGGATGTGTCGGGCAGCATCGAGCTGATGGTCGAGGTGCCGCATCTCGCCACGACGGTGAAAGCCGGTTCGGTGCTGACCCCGGCCGACATCGAGATGAAGAAGGTGCCGTTCGACTATGCCGACCAGACCGGTGTCGGTGCGGCGGAAGACCTGATCGGCAAGGAACTGAAGCGCAACGGTCGCGCCGGCCTGATGCTGAAGGCAGCCGACGTGACCGAGCGACTGACCGTCCGGCGCAACACCCAGGTGACGGTGCTGTTGAAGACCGGACCTATGACGCTGACCGTGGTGGGCCAGTCGCTCGCCGATGCCAGCGCCGGCCAGCCGGTGCAGGTCATGAACAGCGTGACCAAGAAGATACTCAACGGCGTCGCCATGGCGGACGGGACGGTGGTTATCGCGACCGCGGCCCAGAAGCTCCAGGTTGCCGGCCTCTGACGGGCGGAAGGACAGACAAATGACAATGACCAAGATTATCGCCCGGACCCTGGCCCTGCTGCTGCTCCCTGCCCTGGTGGCTGGCTGCTCGACCCTGGACCAGCTCGCCGGGGTGGGCCAGGCCCCGAAGCTCAGCGCTATCGAGGACCCGACCTCACGGGCCGGCTACAAGCCCGCGACGATGCCGATGCCGGTGCTGCAGGCGGCGTCGTACCAGCCAAACTCGCTGTTCTCGAACGAGGCCAAGGGCTTCTTCAAGGACCAGCGCGCCCACAAGGTCGGCGACATCCTGACCGTGCTGGTGACGATCGACGACAGCGCCCAGATCTCGAACTCGACCAACCGCTCGCGCAGCTCTTCGTCGGAAGGCAGTGTCGGCGGCGTGCTCGGCTCGATCTTTGGCGGCAAGGTGCCGCTGGCGGACGTCGAGGCCTCGGGCTCGTTGTCGACCTCGGGCGACCTCGCCGATGGCGGCTCGGGCTCGGTCAACCGCAAGGAAAGCCTGGAGACGCAGGTCGCCGTCGTGGTGATGCAGGTGCTGCCCAACGGCAATCTGGTGATCGAAGGCCACCAAGAGGTGCGCGTGAACTTCGAGGTGCGCGACATGGTGGTGGCCGGCGTGGTGCGGCCCGAGGACGTCCGTTCGGACAATACGGTGCCGTCGACCAAGATCGCCGAGGCGCGCATCTCCTACGGCGGCCGCGGCCAGATCACCGCGGTGCAACAGCCGCGCTATGGCCAGCAGGTGGTCGACGCGATCATGCCCTTCTGAGGCGGCGGCAGAGATTACCGTCCGGACGCAATCCCCCATTGGCGCCGGACGGTTCCTGGCAGGTTCCAGAACAGAGCTTGCCTCACAGGGCGCAGCCTCCCCCCGGCGGCGCCCGGCCCCCAATTGGGATGCAT
>JAEYYP010000241.1 GCA_023428425.1 Pseudomonadota bacterium | reverse complement strand
GTCCTCGGGGTTGTGGTCGCCGGCGCCAGCGCTCGGCCTTCGCGGATGCCGCTTGTCACATAATGCTGGGTTGCCGCCTTGAGATCGCTTCCGAAAGCTATCCGCAAATCGGCGTTCGCCTGCAGATAAGAGGTCGCATTGAAGGTGTTGATGGCACGCCCTTCGTTGGCGCCGGCCTCGATGTAGTGGCGCGCTCCGGCCTTCACGTCGCCTCCAAATGCCAGGGCGATGTCACGGTTGGACGCCAGGTATTCCAGCGGATCGAAGGAGACAGTCCTGCCTTCGCCGCGGCCGGCCGCGAGGTAGTGCTCGATGCCGGCCCGCTCGTTGCTGCCGTAGGCGGCGCGCAGATCGGCGTGAGAGGCGATGTAGGCGAGGCCATCCAGGATAGTGCGGCCTTCACGCTGGCCGTAGGCGAGGAAATGGTCGCGGGCCGCCGTCGGATTGCCGCGTCCGAAGGCGGCCAGCAGATCCGGGTTGGCAGCAACGTAGGCGTCCGAAGACCAGCCGGCCGGCAGCAATGCATCGGGGCTCGTGGCAGGGCCATACAGATACTGAGCGGCGAGAACGTCGTAACCGGCCGGTCTGTCGTTCACGACGTCGTAATTGTAAGACATCACCGTGTTGGAACGCTTATCCTCGCTGGCGGGCAGGACGTCGGGACCCTCAAAAGGATGCTTCAGACCGATTGAATGTCCGACCTCATGGATCGCGGCATAAGCAGCGACCGGCTGACCGGCCTTGAAGAAGATGTCGCCCCCCCGTTCGGCGCTAGGCCCATAGGCGTAGCCGGGATTGTTCTGGAAACTGGTGCCGGTGAAATCATAGCTCCCAACGCGGATGTCGCCGCCGGCGCCACTGTCGGACACTTCCATGAAAGTCACGCCGCTGACCTTGTTCCACTCGCGCATCGTCTGCCGCACGGTGTCACGGTCAGTGGCGTTCAACGAAGTGAATCCATTGACCGCACCCAGGTAGGACGGGGCGCGTTCCATAAAACTGAACGTTACGAGAACCGGAGTGCCCGGAGCGGTATGAACGTTCAGTCGATGGGAAGGATCCGTGATGTTATTCCAGCGAAGGGCATCGCCCATAATCAGGTCTTTAACGATCTCTTGGTTCGTTGACACGGAAGCTTCTCGCTTGAGGTGTAATTCATTATCGGCATATAAAATAAAGAGGTGTCGCGCAACTACCAGATTTGGTAGGTCTCACAGAAATGGGCGTGCGCCGAAGGGACAACGCAATGAAGATTTGGTACGGAGCACTTTGAATGCGGGTAGGCTTTCTCGACGATATTGCGTCCCTCGATGCGTGCGATACTGGGGAAGATATCGCAAAAGTAGTAGATCGAGTCGCTACCGGTTTGGGCTTCACAGGCTTCAGTTTTCTGGACGTCAGATACTTAGGGTCCGGCTCTTCGGCTGCGATCACTCCATACTACCTGACCACCGCGCGGGCTGACTTCGTCGCCGAGTACGCCTCGAAGCGCCTATACGAGATCGATCCGATAGCCCATGCGGGGAAGAAAGCCAATCTCGCATTTTCGTGGAGTGAACTCTCAAAGAAGCCGCGGAACGAAGAGGCTCCGGACAAGAAATCCGGCGGAGAACAGGTCATGAGCTTCGCCCTCGACCATGGGTACAAGGACGGCTTCACCATCCCCTTTCATGGAGTATCCGGAGACGGTTCCCCTGTTTCGTCTCTGACGACTCTCTTTTGGACCGGTTCCCAAGTGGATTTTGAACAAGTCGTCGCTTCCGAGCGCTTCTCGCTGCAGATGTTCACTCATTACTGCAATGACCGCGTCGCCAGCATTCGCGGCAGCGAAAACATGCTTGCCGATATCGCTCAACCGGCTTTATCGGTTCGTGAGCGTGACTGCCTGTCCTGGAGCGCGAAGGGCAAGACCGCTGCAGAAGTGGCCATCATTCTTGGGATCAGCGAAAATACGGTGAATTTCCACTACAAGAACGCGATGCGCAAGCTCGCCGTTCACACCAAAAGCCATGCGGTTGCACGGGCTATCGCCCTTGCTTTGATCACACCGTAGTCGGTTGTCGGCATCCAGATGGAAAAATGGCGAATCAGCGGTTACAACGATTTTCAACTTTTTGGTGTTGTCGCGTCTCCGTTTCCTGGCGACGCGTCGTCGCGTAAAGTTTGGAGAGGTGAAACAATAATCGAGGCTGGGCGGGCTGCCGGAAGACAGCCTCTGGATCCGCACTGCAGGGCCGCCATCAGTGCTTCATCTGCTTCCTCACCTCGCCAGCGACAATCATGCCACCGTGGCACTGGAGATCTGGCAGACCGTTCCATCCAATGAAAGAGCTCGCTGGTGCTGGGACCTGCCGCGGCAAGGGGGGTGTCATCGAAGAGGCGACACATCTCGTCGGAGGTCGTGCTGCGGTCGGTGCAAGGAGCGGTGCTGCTGCCTGATCGACAGTCCGGAGCCAGGCTTGGCCAAGTCAGCCATTGTTCTTGCAGTCCGGGATGGCGGTATCGGCGGGCCCGTGCAGGGACGGGCTGCTTGGGCCAGAGCGGCGCAAGAAGCGCCCCGCCGGCCCGTCATAAAAAGGAGAAGCCGATGGAGATTTATGGGATCAAGGAACTCCCTGCCGGTGCCGACGTGTCAAGCGTGGTGCTGTAGGTATGTGCGTCATCACGGAACCGAAGAATTTTCCAGCAACGTGTCGATGCGAAGCGTAGACTCTGCCCACTCCACGGATGACCTTAAGGAAGACGGTAGGCCCAATGCCCCCCTCCAAGCCCCGCGTACCAGTGCCTAGACCAAATTTCAGCAGACCCCGTTCCAACACCAGTGCGTTGGCCGGGGGGCGACCAGCCCCCGCCCGCGTGAACGGATCGGCGCTTCAGAAACAGACCCAATGGCTCGCCCGGGCTCTCGACGCCGAACGCGCTGGCGACGGCATAGAGGCTGAGTTGTGCCGGCAGTATGCCGAGCATTGGTTCCGCGTCTCACGCGGTGACGATTGAAGCCAAGCTGTCGCAAAAGGGAGCCTGATCGCTGGCGGAGCGGTTTCCTCTTCACCATGTACAACGTGTTCGGTCCGGACAGGCTTGCTTCAGGGAACCGGGAGGCCGTGCCTACCCATACCTTGATAGGGTAAAGCTTGAACTTTGGGGCAAACCTGTCCAATCTAGGGAAACCATGACCTTGCCTTTCCGCTTTATCCGTCACTTCCTGCGTGCAGGCCGCGTTCACGCAGGCTCGCTCGCCCCGGATTCGGTCGCCTGAGGCAAGGCTCCCGGACCGTCCGGGGCCAACGCAATCTCCCAATCGAAGATATGCGCCCGATCCGCACCCATGCGGCTGTCGGGTTAATCGCGTGCAAACGCTGCACGACTGAAGTGGTGCCCACCGGGGGGCGTTGCCGACCAGTTGTTGCATGTGCTTGCCGGGAAATACAAACGGAGCCCCCAATGCGTCCTGCCGACCAGTTTCCGCCCATCATGCTGACCGCCACCGACCATGACCGCCTTTCGGCACTGGTCGAGGCTGTCTCCGACAAGCTGCCCGATGTCTATGAATACCTTACGGCTGAACTCGATCGCGCTGCGGTGATCGATGCCAGCGAGATCGCGCTTGCCGTGGTCACCATGGGCGCACGTGTGGCGTTCCGGGACGAGGTGACCGGTCAGGAGCGCACCGTCACCCTGGTGTATCCGCATGAGGCCAATCTGGCGGCCGGTCGGGTGTCGGTACTGACCCCGATTGGCGCGGCTCTCATCGGCGTCGCCACCGGGCAGTCGATCACATGGTACACCCGCAAGGGCGAGGCGAAGACACTCACCGTTCTGGCCGTCGAGCGTCCCGCGGAGGGGAGGGGCGCCATCGCGGCCTGAGGTACAGTCAAGCTCAGGCCGGCGCGCGGGGATGCAGGTCGCTAAATGGTCGCCACGACGGTTGTGTCAGGTTTTGTGCCACAGCGCGAGTGAGGGCCAGACCGCACCGTGAGTTGGATGGCGCGGACTGAGCGACAGCGATCATGTCGCGCAGAGCAGCGATCTGCTGGACAAGGATCGCCCGTCGGCGCCACACGGGACGTGTTGCTTGCGCCGGGTTGCCGGACGTCGGAAGTTGCGGACTTTATCGTGAGTCCGACAGAAGCGGACGGCAGTGCTGGAGGACATGTGGCTGGAGTCATGGCACAGCTGGTCGAGGGGCAGGGGAGGGGCGGAGCAAAGTCCTAATCCGCCGTTTGCGCCTTCGCGTTCTTTCGCCACCCTGTTCTTCTGCCACATCCTCCTGCCCGAACGCGCGACCCACCTCCCGTTTGAGCCATTTTATGCTCGTTGCTGTACCGGCATCCGCCGGCCTTCGGCAACCTTGGCAGCAGTAGGAGGTTGGCATGAGCATGATAAGGCGCAGCTCTGCTGAGTTTCTCGGGACGTTCTGGCTGGTCTTCGGCGGCTGCGGCAGTGCCGTGCTCGCCGCTGCCTTTCCGCAGGTCGGGATCGGATTGCTTGGTGTGTCGCTCGCCTTCGGCCTTACCGTCCTGACCATGGCCTATTCCATCGGCCACATCTCCGGCTGCCACCTGAACCCGGCAGTCACCGTCGGGCTGTGGGCCAGCGGACGGTTCCCGGCCAAAGACATCCTGCCTTATGTGCTGGCCCAGCTGGTCGGGGCCTTCGCGGCGGCCCTGGTGCTGTATGTGATCGCCACCGGGAAGGCCGACTACAGCCTGGCCATCAACGGCCTCGCCGCCAACGGGTACGAGGCGCACTCGCCCGGCCAATACAGCGTCACCTCGGCCCTGGCGATCGAACTGGTCCTGACCTTCTTCTTCGTGTTGGTGATCTTGGGCTCTACCGACCGGCGGGCACCGGCGGGCTTCGCGCCGCTGGCCATCGGCATGGCGCTCGTGCTGATCCACCTGATCAGCATTCCGGTCACCAACACGTCGGTCAACCCGGCCCGCAGCACCGGCCCCGCCCTGGTGGTCGGCGGATGGGCACTGCAACAGCTCTGGCTGTTCTGGAT
>JAEYYP010000235.1 GCA_023428425.1 Pseudomonadota bacterium | reverse complement strand
CGGGTGGAGGAAATCCACATGCGGCACCTGGGCCTGCTCGACGTGCTGTGCTGGGACGTGAAGTCGCAGCACGCCAAGATGCCGATCTACCAGATGCTGGGCGGCGACGACCGCGTGGTGCCGGCCTACGCGTCCACGGTGACCTGGCCGACGATGGGCGAGTACGAGCGCTACATCAAGATGAGCCGCGACGTCGGCTTCAAGGCGTTCAAGCTGCATGCCTGGGGTGGCCCGGTGAAGCGCGACATCGCGCTGTGCAAGAACCTGCGCAAGTGGGTGGGCGACGATGCGGACCTGATGTTCGACGGCTCGGCCGGCTGGGACTACGTGAACGCGCTCGAGTTCGGCAAGGCGATCCAGGACCTCGGCTTTCTCTGGTACGAGGAGCCGATGCGCGAGTTCCACCTCGGGGCCTACACCAAGCTCTGCGAGAAGCTCGATATCCCGATCCTCGCGGCCGAGACGTCGGATGGCGTGCACGGCAACATGGCGACGTGGATCGAGAACAAGGCGCTCGACATGGTGCGGGTCAGCTCGTTCTACAAAGGCGGCTTCACCGGCTCGATGAAGGTGGCGCATCTCGGCGAAAGCCACGGCATGCGGGCGCAGGTGCACGGCATGAGCCTCGAGAACGCGCAGATCTGCGCCGCGATTTCCAACAACGACTACTACGAGCAGCTCGTGATGAACGACGAGCAGATCGATGGGCTGAAGACCCTCGGCAAGCTGGCGATCGTCGACGGCGACCTCACTGTCAGCGACGAGCCGGGGCTCGGCTACGAGTACGACTGGAAGAAACTCGACGAGACGTGCCTGACGAAAGTCGAAGTAAAAGAGCGGTTGCTCCCCATCGGGAAGCTGGTACCGTGGCACTGATATATCAGTTCACATAAGTGAACGATCATTGGAGGAGGATAGCATGACGACCAGGTTTGACCGGCGATCGGTCCTCAAGATGGGTGGCGGCCTGCTTGCCGCTTCGGCGCTGACGCCATTGGCGTCGATGCCGGCCTTTGCCCAGGCAGCCAGCATCAACTACTGGCACACCTTCACCTCGCAGTCGGAAGCGGCGGGGCTGGAAGCGGTGATGGCGCTGTTCAAGGCGGCGCACCCGGACATCACGGTGACGCCCGAGAACATCCCCAACCCCGAGTTCATGGCCAAGATCACCGCGGCGGTGGTGGGCAATGCCCGGCCGAACGTGACGATGGTGTCGTCCGAGCGGTTCGAGGACCTGCTCGCCATGGGCGCGCTCCTCGACATGACCGACCGGATAGCGACGTGGGAGCGGCGTCCCGACTTCGACGACTCGCGTTTCGCCTCGATCAGCAAGGACGGCCGCGTCTACGGCGTGCCGGGCTTCACGTTCGTCGACTGGGGCTACTATCGCAAGGACTGGTTCGACGAGGCCGGGCTGGCTCCGCCGACCACCTATGACGAGTTCCGCGATGCGGCGATCAAGCTCACCGACGCCTCCAAGGGGCGGTACGGCTTCGGCCTGCGTGGCGGCCCGGGCGGCCAGAACTTCGTGGTCAACGTCATCGAGGCCTTCGGTTCGCCGGTGAAGGCCGCCGACGGCACGATCGGGCTCGACCGCGACATCGTGGTGAAGGCACTCGACTGGTATGCCGGCCTGCTCGTCAAGGACGGCGCCGTGCCGCCGAGCGCCGCGAACGACGGGTTCCAGCAGGTGATCTCCGGCTTCCAGACCGGCCAGACCGCCATGATCTGGCACCATACCGGCTCGTACCAGGACATCGCGTCCAAGCTGGAGCCGGGCGTGCAGTTCGGCACGTTCGCCATGCCGGCCGGTCCCGCCACCCGCGTCGCCCGCCTCGCCTACGCGTATAACTGCATCACCAAGGAAGAGGGTGCGGACGCGGCGTGGGACTGGATCAAGTTCTGGGGCGAGCCCGACGCGGCCGTCGCCTTCCTCGAAAAGACCGGCTACTTCCCGGCCTCGACCGTGGCGGCAGGCGACCAGCGCATCGGCGGCAACCCGATGTACAAGGCGGCCTCGGACACGCTCGGCTTCGGCATTCCGCAGCCGAGCTTCCCGGGCGCAGCGGGCTGGGCACAGAGCACCGTGCTGCCGGCGCTGCAGCAGATCCTGATCGGCCAGGCGACGCCCGAGCAGGCTGCCGACCAGATCATCGAAGGCCTCGCGCAGGCGATTTCCTGACGGTTTCCAGGGGCGGCCGGTCTCGGCTGGCCGCCCCGTTCTCCCCGCGACCGAGGGCTCTGCTCATGATCGGCTGTTGGCAGGTCGGCGCTTCTGACCGCCCCCTCCACCACCCTTCGGGTGGTCCCCCTCCCCCGCTTCGCAGGGGAGGAGCCCGGCTTGGTCGGGCGCCAATGGCCGGGGGCACTCGATGAGCCGAGGCCCTGCCATTTCCGCCATGCCGCCGCCGCGCAACATGTGGGACGCGATCAATCCGGTGCGGCTGCTCGGGGAACTCTCCGAGACGCGCTACTGGATGTATCTGCTGCTGCTGCCCTCGGCGCTGCTGATCACGGCGATCGTGCTCTTTCCGACGGTCTATGGCTTCCAGCTCTCTTTTACCGAGATGCGGCTGAACCGCATGCAGGGCAACGGCGTGTTCGTCGGGCTGAAGCACTACCAGCGCATGATCGCCGACCCGGTGTTCTGGCTGTCGTTGCGCAACACCGCCGTGTGGGTGACCTTCTCCATCATCATCGAATTCGGCGTCGGGCTGATCGCGGCGCTGGCGCTCAACCGCAATCTGCCGGGCACCAAGGTGTTCGCGGTGCTGATCCTCGTGCCCTATTTCCTGCCCAACGTGGTGGCCGGCAACATGTGGGGCCTGATGCTCGACAGCCGCGTCGGCGTGGTCAACGACCTGCTGGTGATGGTCGGCGCGCTCGAGAGCTACAAGGCCTGGTTCGCCGACCCCAACACGGCGATGGCCGCGGCCATCTTCGTCGAGGCCTGGCACAGCTTCCCGTTCTTCACGCTGCTGATCATGGCGGGGCTGAAGGGTATTCCGTCCGACCTCTACAAGGCCGCCGACATCGACGGCGCCGGGGCCTTCGCGCAGCTGCGGCTGATCACCCTGCCGATGCTGCGCACCATCATCGCGGCCGCCATCATCCTGCGCGTCATCGGGCTGGTGAACTCACCCGACCTGCTGCTGATCCTCACCCAGGGCGGACCGGGGCGCTCGACGCAGGTGCTGAGCCTCTATGCGTTCGAGAGCGCCTATGCCGAGTTCAACTTCGGCTTCGCCGGCGCGCTGTCGACGGTGATGTTCGTGCTGCTGATGCTGTTCGCCTGGGCCTATATCCGGCTCAGCAAGGTCAACCAGGACTAGCGCCATGGCCCAGACCCGCTCCGGCTCCACCCTCATCTGGAACATTCTCAGCTACGCGGTGATGATCTTCCTCGCCGTGCTCAGCATCGGGCCGCTGCTGTGGATGCTGCTGACCTCGTTCAAGGTCGACGACGACATCGTCACCCGGACGATGGTGTATTTCCCGACCCGCTTCACGCTCGATAACTACATCAAGCTGTGGAACCAGTCGGGCTATCCCGTGCTGGTGGTCAACTCGCTGGTGACGACGGTGATGACGGTGGCGATCTGCCTGTTTACCGGCACCATCGCCTCCTACGCCTTCTCGCGCTTCCACTTCCCCGGGCGCACGCCGCTGATGCTGGGCTACCTCGTGGTCCGCATGTTCCCGGCGGTGCTGATGATCATCCCGCTGTTCATCGTGATGCGGAACCTGGGGCTGTTCGACACCAGTCTCGGTCTCGCGGTCGCTTATACGAGCTTCCTGCTGCCGCTCTTCGTGTGGATGCTGAAGGGCTTCTTCGACGCGGCGCCAAAGGAGCTGGAATCGGCGGCTCGGATCGATGGGTCGACGCGCATCGGGGCGATGTTCCGCATCGTGATCCCGATCGCGCGGAACGGGCTCGTCGCCACCTGCGTGTTCGTCGCCATCGCGGCCTGGAACGAGTACCTGTTCGCGCTGATGCTGACCTCGTCGACGGGGTCGCGGACGTGGCCGGTGGGCCTGCAGCTGATGGTCGGCGAGTTCCAGCTGCCCTGGGGCATGCTGGCGGCCGGCGGCATCATTTCCATCATTCCCGTGATCGTGCTGTTCGCCCTCGTGCAGCGCGTCATGGTGGCCGGCATCACTGCCGGCGCAGTCAAGGGGTAGGCGCATGGCCACACTGTCGATCAAGGGCGTGCGCAAGAGTTTCGGCTCGCTCGAGGTGCTGAAGTACATCGACATCGAGCTCGACGATGGCGGGTTCCTGGTGCTGCTGGGGCCGTCGGGCTGCGGGAAATCGACGCTGCTGTCGATCATCGCCGGGCTCGAGCCGAGCTCGGGCGGTGACGTGCTGATCGGCGGGCGCAACGTCAACGACGTGCATCCCAAGGACCGGAATATCGCCATGGTGTTCCAGAGCTACGCGCTCTACCCGACCATGTCGGTGCGCCGGAACATCGGCTTCGGCCTCGAAATGCGGAAGGTGGCGGAGACGGAACGCACGGCCGCGGTGCAGCGGGCGGCGGAACTGCTGCAGATCGAGCACCTGCTCGATCGGAAGCCGGCGCAGCTGTCGGGCGGGCAGCGGCAGCGCGTCGCCATGGGCCGGGCGATCGTGCGTGACCCCGACCTGTTCCTGTTCGACGAGCCGCTCTCCAACCTTGACGCCAAGCTTCGTGTCGAGATGCGAACGGAGATCAAGCGGCTGCATGATCGGCTCGGAACGTCGGTGGTGTACGTGACGCACGACCAGGTGGAGGCGATGACGCTGGGCACCAAGGTGGCGGTGATGCGCGAAGGCGTGATCCAGCAGATCGCCGACCCGCAGACCATCTACGAGCGGCCGGCCAACATGTTTGTCGCGGGCTTCATCGGCTCACCGACGATGAACTTCCTGTCGGGCACGCTGGAGAGGGTCGGCGACACGCTGGCGCTGCGGCATGGCGAGGGAGCGCTGCCGCTCGCCGGGCTAGAACAGGACGTCGCGCGGTTCGTCGGCAAGAAAGTGGTGGCGGGTATCCGGCCGGAGAGCCTGAGCGCGGGGACGGGGGCGGCGATGCTCAGCGGCACCGTTGACGTGGTGGAGCCGACAGGGCCGGACACGATGGTGATCGTGTCGGTAGGCGGGCAGATGATCACTGCGCGGCTCGGTTCTCGCGACCGGCCGAAGCTGGGCGAGACGATGAGCGTGGTGGTCGATACACCGGCCGTGAACCTGTTCGACCCGGAGACGGGTACCCGTATCTGAGGGGGTACATGCGATGAAGGATATGCGGATCAAGCGCCTGACGGTCACCCAGTACAAGTGGAAGCGGCGTGACCTCACCGGGGACTATAACGGCTTCAACCACGTTTATCTCAAGGGCGGCGAGGTCGAGTTCACCGACTATGTGATGACGGTGGAGACCGAGGCCGGGGTGACCGGGGAGTATTCGGGTGGCGTTGGCGTCTCCTACGCGCAGGTGGCGATGGCGGCGCAGTACCTGATCGGCAGGAACGCGCTCGAGCGCGAGCTGATCTGGAACGACCTGAAGCGGGCGTTGCGCAAGCACGACAAGTTCGGCATGGGACCGATCGACTGCGCGCTGTGGGACATTGCCGGCAAGGTGGCCGGGCAGCCGGTGTACCAGCTGCTCGGCGGGTGGCGCGACAGGCTGCCGGCCTATGCCTCGACCTTCCACGGCGACGAGAACGGTGGGTTGGACTCGCCCGAGGCGTTCGGTGAGTTCGCCGTGCAGTGCCGTGAGATGGGCTATCCGGCGTTCAAGATCCACGGCTGGGGGCATGGGCCTATCCGGCGCGAGGCGCAGGCGGTGCTGGCGACGCGGAAGGCGGTCGGGGACACGATGGACCTGATGATCGACCCCGGCTGCGAGTACGAGAATTTCGGCGACGCGCTGAAGGTCGGGCAGGCCTGCGACGAGGCGAACTACTTCTGGTACGAGGACCCATACAAGGATGGCGGACTCTCGGCCTATGCGCACAAGCGGCTGCGCGAGCTGATCAAGACGCCGATCCTGATGGGCGAGCATATCCGGGGCATCGAGAGCCGGGTCGACAACCTGATCGCCGAGGGCACGGATTTCGTGCGCGCCGACGTGGACTACGATGGCGGCATCACCGGGGTGATGAAGATCGCGCATGTGGCCGAGGGCTTCGGCATGGATTGCGAAATTCATGCGCCGGGGCACGCGCCGCGCCACTGCATGGCGGCGATCCGCAACACGAACTACTACGAGCTCGGGCTGGTGAACCCGAAGGTCGCCGGGTGGAAGTCGCAGCACCAGGTGCATGCCGACGACTATTCGGACGATCTCGACGCGGTCGACAAGGACGGCTGCGTGCCGGTGCCGCAGGGGGTGGGCCTCGGCTACAACCTCGACTGGGACTGGGTGAAGAAGCACGCCACCGGAACGACGGTTTACGAGTAAGCACCATGACGACTTCCAGCCTGCCGCGGGTGACCGCGAGCCGCCTCGCCGCCATGCCGAAATGGGCGCTGCTGCAGCGGCAGATCTTTGCCGTGCTCGACAAGGCGGCGATCGAGTTTGCCGACCGCTACACCCGCGAGGACGGGACGCTGATCTGGCGCGACGAGTGGCCGGGTATGGACGGCTCGGACGACCCCTATGAGGGGTTCATGAACATGCCGCTGTTCTACGCGCTGGGCGGGGCGCGCACGGTGTACGAGCGGTCGCGGACGATCTGGGACGGGATCACCTGGCAGTGGACCGAGTATGGCCAGATCCACCGTGAGTACGACGCGTACTACGACTGGATGCACCACGGCGAGAGCAACCTGTTCTTCTACTTCTTCGGGCTCGCCGACCCCAATGTGATGAAAGACCGGCAGCGGACGCGGCGGTTTGCCGGGTTCTACAATGGCGAGGACAAGGAGGCGTTGAACTGGGACGCCGAGCGCAAGCTGATGCGCTCGCCGATCAATGGCAGCCGCGGGCCTCGACACGTGCAGACCGCCGAGGACTGGTCGACGCATCGCGAAATCCTCGACAACTACCTGCCACCCTTCGAGGATCTGCCGGGGATCGACCGGTACGGGATGAAGACGCCGTGGTCGGACGATGCGGTGTACGAGGAGATCCTCAAGCGGATCAACGAGCGGCAATCGCGGGGCGATGTGCCGCTGAACCTCGGCGCCAGCTCGCTGATGACGCATGCGTTCGCCTACACCGGCGAAGAGAAATATCGGGCGTGGGTGCTCGACTATCTCGCGGCCTGGGAGGAGCGCACGGCGCGCAATGGCGGGATCATCCCCGACAATATCGGGCTTTCAGGCGAGATCGGCGAATACAACGAGGGCAAGTGGTGGGGCGGCTATTACGGCTGGCGCTGGCCTCATGGCTCGGTGTCGCTGCTCGAGCCGCTATCGGTCGCGGGGATGAATGCGACAGCGCTGACCGGCGATATGCAGCACCTGAACCTGCTGCGCTCGCAGCTCGACATGCTGTGGGGGCTGCGCGACGGCGAGCTGGTGCCGAACCGGCACTATGACGAGGGCTGGCGCGACTTCCGGCATCCCCACCCGATGTTCGGGGTGTACCTGTGGGCCACCTCGATGGACGAGGCGGATGCCGCGCGGGCCGAGCGGGGCTGGGCCGGCCAGATATTCGACGCGGTGAACCCGGCCTATAACAGTTATGGCCAGAAGACCGCCGGCGGGCACATGGGCTTCAACGGCAACACCGCGCAGTGGTTCAAGTTCATGCGCGGGCAGTGGCCGGACTATCCGGAGCAGATCCTCGAAGCGAACCTCGTGACGATCGCCGGGCAGATCGCGAAGTTCCGGGCGGAAGAGAACAACCCGCTGACCATGGATCACTACCGGGAGTCGATGACGATCCACATGTGGCAGCAGCTGACGCCCATGATCATCGAGGGGCTGACGCAGCTGACGCTGGGCGGGCCGATGCATGTGTATCACGGCGGGCTTCAGCATGCGCGGTTCCGGTATTTCGATGCGGTTGGCGAGCGGCCAGGATTGCCGGAGGGTGTGGCAGCGCTGGTGGACGGGCTGCGCGACGACGGGGCGTCGCTGACGCTGGTGAACACGGATGTGGCGACGGCGCGCGAGGTGGTCGTGCAGGCCGGGGCGTTCGGGGAGCACGAGTTTGCCGGCGGGACGCTGGATGGGGCGGCGTTCGCAGCGTCGGGGCGATGGCTGGTGGTGCGGCTCGAGGCGGGGGCGACGGCGACGCTGGAGGTTGGGATGAAGCGGTATGTGCGGCCGCCGAGCTACGACACGCCGTGGGTGACGGCGGCGGAGGGCGTGGGGGCGATCGTGGGGCGGGAGGGGTAAACCTCACCCCCACCCTAGTCGCAACTCCACCCCCACCCTAGCTCTGCTACGTCGCTTCGCTCCTAGCGGCGCTACCCGCCTTTCGAGCATAGCTCTCAAGGCCTTCTCTCCTGGAATCGCTCCACTGGAGCGATTCTGCCTTCGGCACGGTTCGAAGCCCACAAGGGGGAGGGTGAAGGGTGGTTCTGGTACGGGTCCTTGACCGCCCCCTCCACCAAGCTTCGCT
>JAEYYP010000015.1 GCA_023428425.1 Pseudomonadota bacterium | reverse complement strand
GGGAAGCCCTGCACATCGCGCACGACCGCATCCGCGCGCACCACGAGAAGCAGAAGCCGCTCGATCACGTCTACCAGGATCATCTCGGCGTCACCCTCGGCACCCTCTGGACCCCCGTAGAAGCCGTCGGTATCTACGTACCGGGCGGCCTCGCCGCCTACCCATCGTCGGTGCTGATGAACGCCGTGCCGGCCCATGTTGCCGGTGCCACCCGCATCGCCATGGTCGTCCCCACGCCGCGCGGCGAGGTCAACGACGCGGTGCTCGCTGCGGCAAAGATTGCCGGCGTCACCGAAATCTATCGTGTGGGCGGCGCCCAGGCCGTTGGCGCCCTGGCCTACGGTACCGCCACCATCGCGCCAGTGAGCAAGATCGTCGGGCCCGGCAATGCCTACGTCGCGGCCGCCAAGCGCCAGGTGTTCGGTACTGTCGGCATCGACATGATCGCCGGCCCGTCCGAGGTGCTGGTCATCGCCGACAGTTCCGCCAACCCCGCCTGGGTCGCAGCCGATCTCCTGGCCCAGGCCGAGCACGGGGCAGGGGCCCAGTCCATCCTCGTCACCACCGACCCGGCTCTGGCCGAAGCGACCGAGCGTGAAGTCGAGCGCCAGCTCGCCACCCTGCCGCGCGGCGAGATCGCCCGCGACGGCTGGGAGGAATTCGGCGCCATCATCACCGTCGCTTCGCTGGCCGAAGCAGTGGAACTGGCCAATCGCGTCGCGTCGGAGCACGTGGAGCTCGCCCTCGACGACCCGCAGGCCCTGCTGCCGAAAATCCGCAATGCCGGCGCCATCTTCCTCGGCCACCACACGCCCGAGGCGATCGGCGACTATGTTGGCGGCTCCAACCACGTATTGCCCACGGCGCGCTCGGCGAAGTTTGCCTCCGGGCTCGGCGTGCTCGACTTCATGAAGCGCACCTCGATCCTCGGCTGCGATCCCTCGTCACTGGCGGAACTGAGCAAAGCTGCGGTAACGTTGGCCGCGACCGAGGGTCTCGATGCCCATGGCCGTTCCGTCTCGATCAGGCTCAACCGGTAGTTCATGGCCCTCACCCCGCGACAGTTCGATCCCAAGTCCGATCGCATCGTCGCCGTGACCCTCGACCCCAACACCATCACCTCGTCCAATCCGGACGAGGTGCACGAGTGGCGCATCGCCATCTACGACCTCGTCGAAGAGAACCAGTTCGCCCCGGCCCGCGTCACGCCGCAGGGGCCGTACGCGCTGCACGTCTCCATCGTCGGTAACTACATCGTGCTCGATGTCCGCAACCCCGATACCTACGAGCCCATCGCCGCGCACTACTTGTCGCTGACACCGTTCCGCCGCCTGATCCGCGATTATTTCCGCATCCGTGACAGCTACTACGATGCCATCAAGACCGGCTCGACCTACCAGATCGAAACCGTCGACATGGCCCGTCGCGGTCTCCACAACGATGCAGCCGAACTGCTCCGCACCCGCCTCGACAACAAGCTCGAGATGGACCTCAACACCGCACGCCGGCTCTTCACCCTCATCTGCGCCGTGCAGCCCTTCGCCTCGCGCATCGACGAGCGCGAATCGAACCTGCCGTCGGTGCTGTTCGTCTGCTCGATGAACTCGGTGCGCTCGCCGATCGCGGCCGCGCTCGCCCGCCGCTTCTTCCCCGGCCGGCTCATCGTCCGTTCGGCCGGCGTCCGCTCCGGCAAGGCCGACGCCTTTGTCGAGGAGGTGATGGAGGAGATCGGCATCGACATGTCGGTCCACACCCCGCACACGATGGACGAACTGGTCGCCAGCCATTTCGACCTCGTCATCACGCTGTCTTCCGATGCACCTGAGGCGGTCGCGCGCCGCGGCCTCGAAATGGACGCCAGCGAACACTGGCCCATGCCCGATCCATCCGAGGTCGAAGGCAACCGCGAGTCTGTGCTGAGCGCCTACCGCACCTTGCGCGACACCCTCCAGAAGCGCGTCCGCGAGCGGCTCGAGAAGCTCGTAGCGTCACGGGCCACCTCCACAGCCGCCTGATAGTATCCACTGCCGAAGCCACGCGGTCCCTTCTCCCGCCTTCGGGGAAGGTGGCGGCGAAGCCGACGGAAGGGGGGAGCGACACGCGCCGGGCTCAGAGTTGGGCCTGCCTCCCATCCCCTCTGGAACTTCCAGCCCATCAACCCCATATCTGTGTTCACAAGCGGCGGCGCTTGCAGTATAGGTGCCGCCCAAATCCAGCCCTGACATTGCAGAGTGCCGCGTTTAGGGCCGTTTCAGGAGAGAGTATGGCTAAGGAAGAAGTGCTCGAGTTTCCGGGCGTTGTCACAGAACTGCTGCCCAACGCGACTTTTCGCGTGAAGCTTGAAAATGAGCACGAGATCATCGCGCACACTGCCGGCCGCATGCGCAAGAACCGCATCCGCGTCCTCGCCGGCGACAAGGTGCTGTGCGAAATGACGCCCTACGACCTTACCAAGGGCCGCATCACCTACCGCTTCCGCTGACCGCGGAACTCGCTGGAGCGTTTCCCGGAGAAGGTCTGACCTTCTCCCCGAGGAAGCGCCGCCACCTTACGAGGTTATCGATGGCCGCCCGTCCCGAGCTCATCCTCGCGTCCGCCTCGCCGCGCCGCCTGGCGCTGCTGAATCAGATCGGCATCGAGCCTGAGCACCTGGTCCCGGCCCATATCGACGAGACGCCCGAAAAGAACGAGTTGCCCCGCAAGCTCGCCCAGCGTCTCGCCGACCAGAAGGCCATCGCCGCGCAGCACAAGGCAAAGACGACGGGCATTGCCGCGAACGCTCTTGTGCTGGCGGCGGATACGGTCGTGGCGGTCGGCCGCCGCATCCTGCCCAAGGCCGAGACCATGGAGGAGGCCTCCATGTGTCTCCGCCTCCTCTCGGGCCGCTCGCACCGCGTCTTCACCGGGGTCACGGTCATCA
>JAEYYP010000146.1 GCA_023428425.1 Pseudomonadota bacterium | reverse complement strand
GCACCGGGTCAGCGGCAGGGCGAGCAGCGAGCCCATCGTAGCGCGCACGGCCTCGAGCGCGAACGGGTCGGTGCATTCGTCGATGAGGACAACGCCCGACGCTCCGGCCGCATCGGCGGTACGGATGATGGTGCCGAGATTGCCGGGATCGCGTACGCGATCGAGCGCCACCAGCGTCGCATCGGGCTGCAACCGCAGGGCATCCAGGGCCGTCCAGCGCTGCTGAAACACGCCGATCACCGCTTGCGGGTTGTCGCGGCGGGTGATCGCCGACAGTACCTTTTCGGTTGCCTCCAGTACCTCTCCGCCCTGCCTCAGCGCCTCGTCGACGACGCGCCGGAGGTGCGGCTCAGCCTTGGCCGTCCGGTCATAGACCAGCGTGCGTACGGTCCAGCCTCGGGCGAGCGCATCGCTCACGAAGCCGACACCCTCGGCGAGAAACGCGCCCGTCGCCTCACGGTCCTTCTTGCTGGTCAGCGCCCGGATGTCCTTGACCATCGGGTTCGCCAGCGAGGTCACTTCCTTGACGTGGGCCACCAGTCGCTCCGCCCTGCTCACCCTTCGCGCTATAGCCGAGGCGTGCCCGCCTTGCATCCCTAAACGGGTGTCTTGGCGAAGCCCTTGACGAGGACCGGCCCGGTCGGCCGTCCAGTGGGCGATCCCGGGGCCGGTTCGAGGGTGATCTCGTAGAGTTGCCCATCGGCGGGCAGCGGCAGGTCGGGACCGCGCAGCAGGCTGTCCGCCGCCGCCTCGAGCGTGCCCAGCGAGACCGGCCCGGTATCGGCGTCGGGCAGGGTCCATACCTGAAGCACGCTGCCTTCCGGCACGGTGAAATCCACAAATGGCACAATTCGCACGCTGTCGTCGCCAAAGGCCTCGATGATCGCGCCCGGGCTCTGGTCGTCCTCGTTGATCAGCACCGCGACCATTGTCGGCCGCTCCACCTCGGGCTGCACGGCCCGGCCGCCGAAAAAGCCGACCCCCAGCGCGACGATGACGCTTGCCGCCAAAGTCGCCCAGCGGGGTGGTGCCTGCCGCGGTAGATTCGCGTTGGCGGCTATCGGGGGCAGTTGCGGTGTCGACTCGATCCGTTGCGACACTCGCCCCCACAGCTCCGGCCCGGCCTCCGCCGTGGCCGTGTCATCGAGGCTCTGCAGCTTGCCGACGAACCCGGCGACCATCGCCGCGAGTTCCGGGTCACGCGCCATTTCGGTCTCGAAAGCCTGCACTTCCGTCGCGTCCAGAAGACCCAGCGCGTACTCGCCGGCGCGCTCCAGTTTCTCCTCGCGGGTCATGACAGGCACTCCTGCAACGCCAGCACGCCGCGGCGGATCCACGCCTTCACCGTGCCCAGCGGGGCGTTCAACGAAGCGGCCACCTCGCCGTGGTTCAGCCCGGTGACGTAGCACAGCAGTATGGCGCGGCGCTTCTGCCGGTCCAGCGAGCCCAGGCAATGCCTCAGAGCGTCGCGCTCTGCGAGCAGGTCGAACGCGCCCTCCGCGTCGGCAACCCGGTCGCCCATGTCGGCAAGGGTCTCGCCGTCGTGATACTCCACCCGCGCTCCGTCGCGCAGCAGGTTCAGCGCCCGGTTGCGGACAATCGTCGTCAGCCACGCCCGCGCCGCGCCGCGGGCCGGATCGAACTGGCGGGCCCGTTGCCAGGCAGCGACGAACGCGTCCTGCACCACTTCCTCCGCGAGGTCGCGTCGCCGCACGATCCGTTGCGCCACGGCGACCAGCCGGCCGCCCTCGGCCGCGAAAAGCTCGCCGAGCGCCGCCTTGTCGCCGGCAGCGACGCGGGCCATCAGGCCGTTTCCGTCAGGTGTTGCGTGGTCCAGGGCTTGGTTCCAAAGGCCGACATGGCACGGTTACACACCAGCCCCGCCTGGAAGATGCAGGCAACTCAATTTTTGTTTTCCGTCGGTGCATCCGGGGGAGGGGGCTCGCGGGTAAGGCCAGCGTAACGGCGCACCAAGCGCACCCTGAAAGAGGAGTTCAACATGCACGCTCACCTTCGCCTCCCCCTGCTTGCCGGCACCACCCTCGCCCTGTTGACCGGCGCTGCCGTTGCCGCCCCGGCCATCGGGCTGACCGGCGACAAGACCCTCGTGATGTTCGACACCGAGACGCTGGCGGTCAGCGGCACGATGGACGTTTCGGGCGTGGATCGCCTGCTCGGCATCGATGTCCGCCCGGCTGACGGCATGCTCTACGGCGTCACCGGCGACGGCAAGGTCGTCACCATCGACACCGCCAGCGGTGCCGCCACCGAAAAGAGCACGCTCTCCGAGACTCTTGCCGATGGCGTCATGGCGAGCGTCGACTTCAACCCGGTCGCCGACCGCCTGCGTATCGTCGGCTCCGATGGCACCAACCACCGGGCCAACGTCGATGACGGGTCGGTGACTATCGATGGCACGCTGGCCTACGAAGCGGCCGACATGCATGCGGGCGAGGCGCCCAACATCGTCGCCGTCGCCTACACAAACTCGATCGGCAAGCCCGAGGCGACCGCCATGTACGACATCGATGCCACCATCGGTGGACTCATCCAGCAGGCTCCGCCCAACGACGGCGTGCTGAAGGCGATCGGCAAGCTAGGGGTTACGGGTTCGGACAACTTCGCCCTCGACATCTCGGCGACGGCCGACCTGCAGAACACGGCCTGGCTCGTCACCGGCAACACGCTCCACACCGTGGACCTCGCCACTGGCGCCGCAACCGCGGTGGGCGAGATCGAGGGCAGCGCGCTACGCGACATCGCCATCCTGCCGTAACCACCGTGCCGGCCGCGGGCCCCGCGCTCGCGGCCGCACCTCCGCCGATGCCTCGCGACCGGCGCAGCGCATTTGTTCCCCTTTCAGTCCACGCACAACAGTGTGCCTCGGTGAGTCGTGAAAACTGACCGCAGGCCGCGGTTGGTTTCCACTTTCCCCTTGACGACTTGGAAACGAAATGAGAACAGAATAGGTACATTGAATGGACATCGGTTCGGCTTGCACGGGGCACGCCGAAGTGGAACAAGGGAGTCCGGATATGGCTGCTGCTGCGCCGCTGCGTGTAATTGAGGGATCGATGGACAAGGATAAAGCTCTCGCTGCGGCGCTGAGCCAGATCGAGCGGAATTTCGGCAAGGGCTCGATCATGAAGTTTGGCGAGAACGCCATCCAGCAGGTCGAAGCGATCTCCACTGGCTCCCTCGGTCTCGATATCGCACTGGGCATCGGCGGATTGCCGCGCGGCCGTATCGTCGAGGTGTTCGGGCCGGAAAGCTCGGGCAAGACGACGCTGGCGCTACACGTGGTGGCCGAAGCGCAGAAGAGCGGCGGCATCGCCGCCTTCATCGACGCCGAGCACGCCCTCGACGTCGTCTATGCCCGCAAGCTGGGCGTGAAGGTCGACGAGCTGCTGATCTCGCAGCCCGATACCGGCGAACAGGCCCTCGAGATCGCCGACACTCTCGTTCGCTCCGGCGCCATCGACGTGCTGGTGGTCGACTCGGTCGCCGCGCTGACGCCCAAGGCCGAGCTCGAAGGCGAGATGGGAGATTCCATGCCTGGCCTCCAGGCCCGCCTGATGAGCCAGGCCATGCGCAAGCTCACTGCCTCGATCTCGAAGTCGAAGGCCATGGTGATCTTCATCAACCAGATCCGCATGAAGATCGGCGTCATGTACGGTTCGCCCGAGACCACCACGGGCGGCAACGCGCTGAAGTTCTACTCGTCGGTGCGTCTCGACATCCGCCGCATCGGCTCGATCAAGGAGCGCGAGGAAGTCATCGGCAACCAGACCCGCGTCAAGGTGGTGAAGAACAAGCTCGCCCCGCCGTTCCGCCAGGTCGAGTTCGACATCATGTATGGCGAGGGCATCTCCAAGACCGGTGAACTCCTTGATCTGGGCGTCAAGTCCGGTATCGTCGAGAAGTCGGGCGCCTGGTTCTCCTTCGACAGCCAGCGCCTGGGGCAGGGCCGGGAAAACTCGCGCCAGTTCCTCAAGGACAATCCGCAGGTGGCCGACACGATCGAGAAGGGCGTCCGCGAAAGCTCCGGTCTCCTGTCCGAAGCGCTCCTCACCGGGCCCGAGGGCGATGAAGGTGACGACGGCGAGCCGTGAGGCTCTCCGCAACTTCGGTTCCATCAAAGGCGTCCCATGGGGCGCCCTTTCGTATTGCGACCGGTGTCAGGTGTCGTTCAGGCTCGTGTCAGGGGTCGCCAATTCGCAACGATAGCGCCTCGGATCCATCTGGCGGGTCGAGGCATCGCTCAGCACCTCCCGGTCCGTTCAGAAACGTTCAGGAAGCGCCGTCTCGCTGTTCATCCTGATGGCAGATTGGTGGCTACTTCCCCGCCACCGTCGCAATTGCCGCGGCGTAGGTGATGCCGCCGCCGAACGCCACGAGCCCGAGGCGCTGCCCCGGCGTGGTCGTCTGCAGCGCATCCATCAACGCCATCGGGATGGTCGACGAACTGGTGTTGCCCATCGTCCGGATGATCGAGTGGGCGGGGCGGCCGGACCGACGGGCGATGGCGTCGATGATCCGCTGATTGGCCTGGTGTGGCACCATCAGGTCGATGTCATCCATCGAAATTCCTTCGGCAGCACATGCACTTGTCAGCGTCGCCGTCATGGCGCGCACCGCGTCGGCGAACACTTCGCGGCCATTCATCTTGATGTAGCCCTCGCCAGCGCGCGGCACGCTCAGCAGTTCCCCAGGCTCTGGCGCGCCCGCGATGGTCGGCTGCGCATAGGTGAAGAGCGGCGCCCGGTCACCATTCGCGGCCTGCACCAGTGAGGCGGTCGCGGCGTCGGCGAACAGCACGGCGGTGTTGAAATCGTTCTGGTCGAGCAGCGGCGACAGTACTTCGGAGGTCACCACCATCACCCGGGCGCCGGGGTTGCTGGTGACATAATCGCGAGCATTGGCAAGGGCATAGAGGTAGCCCGAGCACGCCGCATTGATGTCGTAGGTCGGCAGGCTCGCCCGGCTGCCATTGGTCATCGCATCGGCGACGCGCGAGGCGAGAGAAGGCGTGATGACGTCAGGTGTACCCGTCGCGGCGATCACCAGGTCGATGTCGTCGATCGAAAGCTGCTGCTCGTCCAGCAGCTTGCGGGCTGCACCGGCCGCCAGCGAGAACACCGTCTCGCCGGGCACTACCCAGCGTCGGCTTTCGATACCGGTCAGCTTGACGATGTCGGCTGCCTCGCGGGTTTGCCAGTTGCCCTTGAGGTCGGCATTGTTGATCTTGCGGCCACCCGACACTCCGGCAATGCCGGCAACGCCGACGGCCACGGCGGCACGCCCGCCGATGGCAGGAACTGCAAGTGCCTGGCGGCGCTTCAGAATTGCCTTGTCGATCCGCTCGGCCGTCACGGTAGTCTGACGCTTGAGCGAGGCCGGATCGGCCTCCACATAGACCAGCGGCGCGCCCACCGGCACCTTGTCGTGAAGCGCCACCGGGATGGAGAGCACCTTGCCCGTCACCGTCGCCTGCACGTCGACTGCCGCCTTGGTCGCTTCGACCACCACAACGAGGTCGCCGGTCTTCACCATGTCGCCGGGCTTCACCAGAAGCTCAACGATTTCAACCTCATCGTCGGCTGGGCCGGAGCCGATTGCCGCAATCGCAACTGGACCATCGCTGACCTTTCCCACCTCCCATTCGAGGTCGAAGCCGAGCAGTTCAGCCGCTGCCTCCATGATCCGCCGGTATGACGGCAAGGTCTCGATCTGTCGTTCGAAATGAAAAGGGACGTGGATGTCGTCGCGCGTGACGCGCTTCGCCGCCACAGGAACCCCGGCCTTCTCCATCACCGTCGCCATCACCTCGGCGCCGAAGCCGGCAGTGTGGTTATCCTCGTGCACCACCAACAGTTTTCCGGTGCGGCGGACCGAGCGCAGCACTGCCTCCTCGTCCCACGGGGAGATGGAACGCAGGTCAATCAAGTCGAGCGAGGCCCCTGCATTGGTCAACGTCTCGTTGGCAAGGAGGCCCTGGGTCAGCGGGTTACCCCAGGTGACGAGTGTCAATTCGTTGCCGCCGACCGCGACCCGAGCGCGCCCCGGCGCAACAAACTGCTTCGCGGTGTCGTCGGAGGTCCGCCGGTCCGAGATGTTGAGGAGGCTCTTGGGGTAGAGGAAGACCGTGGGCCGCTGCGACTGGAACGCTGCGTTCAGGAGCCCCGCGGCATCGCCGGCGGAAGACGGCATCACCACGTCGATGCCCGGGACATGGGCCAGGATCGATTCGAAGGTCTGGGCGTGGAACGGGCCAAGTCCGGCCTTGTAGCCACCGCAACTCACCATCAGGATCACCGGCGTCTGCCAGGCGCCATCGGTACGCCAGTACATCGAGCCCAGTTCGGAGACGATCTGATTGAAGGCGAGCGGCATGAAATCAGCGAACTGCAGGAAGGCAACCGGCCGCTGGCCCGCGAGGGCACGGCCGATCGAGGTTCCGACGATCGTCGATTCCGACAGCGGCGCGTTTCGCACGCGGCCAGGAAAAGCCGTGGATAGACCGCGCGTTACACCGAACACGTCGCCCTTGGGGTCCTCGATGTCCTGGCCGAGCAATGTCACATCGCGACTGGCGCCGAGCTGGTCGCGGAGTACCCGGTTCAGCGCCTCGCGCATCGTCAGGCTCGGCGCTGCAGGGTCGCCACGATACTCGCGCTGCGTCGCGAACGTGGCGGGGTAGGGTACCTTTGCCGTGCCCGCAGTCTTCGGGGGCGGCTCGCCGCGCGCTTCGTTCGCGGCATCGGCAACCTCCGCGATCAGGGTCGTCTCGAGCTGGGTGAGCGCCGTGTCACCCATCTGCGAATCGCGCAACGCTTGGCGGATGGCTTCGAGCGGGTCCCGCCCGCTGCCGGAACGAATGTCGTCTGCAGTGCGATAGATCGACTGGTCGTCGGCGTTGGTGTGGTCGCTGAGCCGCTCCAGTTCCATGAGCAGCAGCGTCGGCCCTCGGCCGGCCCGCGTTTCGGTGACCGCCGCCTCGAAGGCAGCGCGGGTGGCACCGAGGTCGGCGCCATCGACGCGACGGATCGGCAGGCCGAAGAAGCTGTCGGCGGGCCCGCCGGGAAGGTCAAAGAAGGTCTGCCCGCCCGTCCGGGTGGAAATCGACCAGCGATTGTCCTGAACCACGAAAACGACCGGCGCCTCGGTGCGCACTGCCTCCGCCACAGCTTCGAGGAACTCACCCTGCTGGGTTGTTCCATCTCCGACGCAGCAGATCACGACGGGCGCATCCGGATGGAACTTGACCGCCTGCGCGTTGCCCACCGCATGCAGGGCATTGTTGCCCACCGGGCCGACCATGGAGGCAACCTTGAGGTTGCGGGCCGAGAAGTGCGCGCTCATTTGCCGCCCGGCCGAGTGCGACGGACCGGTCGCAAGCAGCCCCCGGAAGAACTCCACCACCGGCATTCCACGCGCCAGCAGCAGTGCCTTGTCGCGATAGTGCAGGTGAAGCCAGTCCTGCTCGCCGAGGTAGTCAGCAATCAGCGCCGTCGATTCGTGTCCGGCGCCCGAGACGTGGAAGTGCGCCAGCCCCTGCTTCACAAGGTCGCGTTCGACGCGGTCGATCTCGCGCGCGAGGAACATCGCGCGGTGCAGCCGCAGCATGGTCGGAATGTCTGAGGTCATGAGCATGGCGGGCGAAGGCTAAACCCGTACCTCGCGAAAAACCAGAACTACTATCGGCAACTACGTTCATGCATGGCTGATTTGCCACAGTGTTGCGAAACGCTGAGAGGTGCTTCAGGCACCGACGAAACTGGCGAGCCGGCGGCCTGCGGCCAGATACTTGTTAGGATCGAGCGCCTGATCCTTGCTGCGCACCTCGAAATGCAGGTGCGGGCCGGTGGAGCGCCCCGTGGAGCCGACCTTGGCAATGGGTGTGCCGGCGCTCACCACCTGACCCTCCTTGACCAGAAATGCGCTGAGGTGCCCGTAGCGCGTCACGAGGCCCCCAGCGTGGGTGACTTCGACGAGATTGCCGTAGCCGGAGCGCTGGCCGACAAAGCTCACCTTGCCGTAGCCGGCACTCAGGACCGGAGTACCCTTGGGCGCTGGGAAATCGATGCCCGAGTGATAGGCGCGCCCCCCGGTGAAGGGGTCGGTCCGGTTGCCGAACCCCGAACTGATGCGCGTCGGCTTCTCCATCGGCCGACGGATAGGGGCGAGGCCTGCGGCTGTGCGGGCCGCCTCGAAGCGGGCCAACGCGAGGAAAACGTCGTTGGCGTCGTCGACGATCGAATCGACATCGGAGGCGTCGAGCGCGGGAATGAACGGCCCGCCGACGCCTTCGTCTATCCCCTCGGGCAAGCGCGGCCGGATGCCCAGACCGTGTAGCTCGGCGAGAATCGTATCGGCCGACGTGGTAGCGGATTCGGCAAGGGCAGCGAGGGCAAGCCGGCTGTCGTCCATCATCCGGACCATTTCGGCGCTGACTTCGGAAAGCTGGTCGGTCTGCGGCAGTCCGCTGAGCGGCGCCAATGCGACCTCGTCCCCAGCGGTACCGGCACCTGCAGGCATGGAAGCCGTATCGATGCCGAGCTGCGCAGCCTTGTCGGCGAGTTGCTTCACCAACTGATGCTGTTCAAACAGCAACTCCTGCTGCTGGGTCAATTCCTGCAACTGCAGATTGATGTCGCCTGCCTGCGCGAACTGGCGGGAGTGAAGGCGATCGACCTCGATGCGCAACTGCGCGATCCGGTCCTCATAAGCGCCGACAACCGCATCGTTCTGCCCGTTCATCAGGGCGGAAATGTCGGGCGCCATCAAAAAGGCGACGAGAGTCAGGGCATTGGTCGCGAGGAGGCCAGAGAACAGGCCGTAGAAGAGGGCGGGGGGAATGCCCCTTCGCAACGGCTTAGGAACCGCCGAAGCAGGACGACCGGCGCGACTGAAGACTTTGGCCGGGGGTCTTTGGGCATTCACCTGAAAACGCACCACGCAACTCCGGAACGCCACACTCTACTGGTTCCGATGATGATCGGTTAAGGTTAACAACCCGAAAATCGGGACTTCGCGTCTTCGCGCGGAGCCGCGGGAACTCAGGGAAGAGCGCGCACGGCCTCGAGTACCTTGGCGGCGTGGCCTTTTATGCGAGTAGCGTGGATCACGTTCGCCACCCTTCCGGCGGCATCGATCACCACCGTCGCACGCTTCACGCCCATGAACTCGACGCCCCACATCTTTTTCAACTGCCACAGCCCGTAGGCATCGATCACCGCGTGCTCGGGGTCGGACGCAAGTGGCACGCCGAGATTGTACTTGTCGCGGAAGCTGCAGTGCTTGTCGACGGTGTCGGGAGAGATGCCGACCACGACTGCCTTGAGCTTCCTGAACTCGGGCATCAGGTCGGTGAACTCGATGTTCTCGAGAGTGCAGCCCTCGGTATCATCCTGCGGGTAGAAATACAGCACGACCGGGCGGCCCACGTGGCGACTGAGCCGGAAGGTCTCGCGGGCATCTGTGGTCAGTTCAAAGTCAGGCGCGGGCGTACCGGGAGCGGGAACTGGCATGTCTGGTCCGAGGCGAGAGAGGCGGAAAACGGCGCTGGCGAGGGGTGTTAGTGCCACATTCCAGCCGGTATCATCGGGCAGGTGAAGCGCCGCTCGGGATGATTCTAGAATAGGGTGGCAAACCGGGTCGTCTCAAGTCGGAAAGCAGTGAAACCTACACCAGCTCCTGGCCACAAGCTCCGCAAGCGCTCGGCATGGCGCATCCTGGGTAGGATAGCCGCGGCAGTGGTGGCCGCGCCGCTTGTGCTGCTTGTGCTGCTTTACGCCGTACTGGTCGTTACTCCGATTCCACTGCCATTTGTGTCGTCTCAGGTTCGGAACGTGGTTCTGAGCATGATGCCTGATGGCAGCGAGCTCGAACTGGGCGACATGGCACTAGCTCTGGAGGGCTATGTCTGGCCGGTGATCCGGTTCTCGCCCGTTGTGTTCACAGATGTGAAGACCGGCGGGAGCGTGCGGATGGAGGCGCTGGAGGTCGGCTTCTCGCCCGTTCGGGCGATCGTCGGGCAGCCCGGCGCCACTGTCACGATTGTCGGGCCTCACCTGCAAGTGAACCAGGACCTCTTCGGCCCTCGGCTGGCCAAGTTCGAACTGGTCGATGAGCCCGACGGCAGCCGCACGGTGCGGGTGATCGAAGGAGAGGACCAGTTCCCCGAACTCGACATCTCGTCCAGCGGCATGGATGTGCGAGGGGTAGTGCCCGACCCCAAGCTCGGCATCCGTTCCGACAATGACTGGCTGGTCTACAACATGGAGGCCGCCGGCAACGGCATCGCAGGTATCATCGCCCAGGCGAAGGCCGGGAGTTTCTCGAAGCTGCTGGTTCGTGACGGCACACTCGATATGAACGATGCGCTCTATGGAGTCTTCAGGACTTTCAAGAACATCAATCTGGAGATCGCGCCGAGTGCCGATGCGCGGACCGCCTCCGGCAAGTTCTCCGCCGATTTCGGCGGCACGGTGATGAATGGGAGCATCGACTGGGTCAGCAAAGAAGACGACCCGGTCGCCAGGATCCAGGCGTCGATCACCAACTTCGACCCAGGCGCCTTTTCGCCCATGGTCGGCGACAAGTCCGCCGCTGCGACAGCAGTCGGGACCATGGCTGTGTCGATGGATATCGGCTTCGACACCGCCGCGAAGTCGGTGACTGACGGATTGTTCCACCTGGACATGACGGGCATGGACGTGAAGCTGCCCGACAATACGTACGTGCCGATCGCGACGTCGATCGCAGAAGTACGATGGGATCCGGTGAGCGGCCAGTTCACCATGGACGAAACGACAGTCAGCGTCGGCACCAACACCGCCGTCGTCAGCGGGACTTTCGTGCTGGGGCTCGATACCCAATATGGTCCAACGGTCAGCATAGCCGTGACGGGACACGATATTTCGATTGCCTCGGACCTTGGGCCACCCGAGAAGCCGTTCGATGAAATGAGCCTTGTTGCCTGGTCGGCGCCGCTCTACGGGGCGATGGGTATCGATGATTTCCAGATAAAGAAGGACGATGGCAGCATCATTGCCGCCAAGGGCCGCATCGACATGCTGCTCGACGGTATCGGCTTCAAGATGGACATCGCCGGCGACGGCATCAGTGCCGACGACCTGAAGCGGGTCTGGCCGCCGATAATGGCAGCAGATGCCCGGAACTGGTTCGTGAAGAATGTCACCTCCGGCAAGCTGCGCAAGTCATTGATGCGGTATAATTTTCCGGTCGGCTCGATCGATCCGGTCGGCGGGGACGCCAAGCCTTTGCCGCCGGGTTCGATGCTGATCGACATCGTGGGCGAGGGGGTGACGATCAAGGTCACTGACACGATGGAGCCAGTGGCATTGGAAGGCGAAACACGCCTGACCTTGCGCGACGACGATGTCACGATGTCGGCCAGTGGCGCCTCCATTCCCACGGCAAAGGGAACCATAGGTCTGGCCAATGTGGCGTTCGTGATCGGCTCTGATCCCGCGGCGCCCAATGACGCGATCTACGAGATATCAGGCGACCTCGCCAGCGGCATTCCCGCCATGCTCGAGCTCGCGCGGACCCAGCAGCCAGAAATGCTCAAGGCCGAGACGCTGCCGGTCGACATCAACGGTCTGAACGGGAACGTTTCGCTTTCGCTGGTGGCAACCATCGTCAACGACAAGGCGACCGGCGCCAACAAGCGGCTGGACTATGCCATCAACGGCATCGTTCAGGATTTCGGCTCCACGGTGCCGCTGCAGGGCCGGACCATCGGCGACGGACAACTGAGTTTCGTGGCATCGCAGGCGGGATACAAGGTCACTGGCCAGGCGGCGATCGATGGGATCGAGGCCGACGTGGCAATTGACGGCAAGCTCGAGAAGGATGCGCCGCCGCCCAACATGTTGATCAGCGCGACGTTCGACAACGCCGATCTCAAGAAGGTCGGGTTCGATGCTTCCGAGTTCTTCTCGGGATCGGTGAAAGTCGTCGCGCGGCCAATGGCGGATGGCAGCATCCAGGTCGCGGCAGATCTCGGCAACGCGGCGATCACCGTGAAGGATTTGGGGATCAGCAAGGCCCGGGGCGTGCCTGGCTCCGCCAAGGCGTCGATCAAGCTGGATGGTGAGACTGCCGAGGTTGGACAGATCGATGTCGGCTTCGGGACGGTCGCGCTCCGCGGGAGTGTTACGGCGGACCTCAAGAAGGGTCTGGAGCAGGCGCAGTTCAGTCACTTCGCGCTTTCCGCCGGTGACAGCGCGCAGTTCACCCTGAAGCCCATTGACGGTGGTTACCAGTTGACGCTGCGCGGCGACCAGCTCGACCTGAAACCCATGCTGCAACGGTTTTTCAGCCTCTCCGGAGATTCCACCGGTGGGCCCACGGCCAACGCCGTCGACACCACCATTGTCGCGGACATTGAGCTGAAGCGAGCGCTGGGCTTCTACAAGACCACGGCATTCAACCTGAATCTCGACCTTGCGCTGAGGGGAGCTGACCTGAGACGGGTGAACCTGCAGGCCAATCTGGGCGGCGATCGGAGCGTTTCGGTCGCCACGAACCAGACGCCCGATGGCAAGGTGATGTCGGTGGCGTTCAACGACCTGGGCGCGTTGCTGCGGCTCATGAACATCTACCCCAATGTCGAGGGCGGAGAGGGCAGCCTGGTCGTTGAGACCATCGACGCTCAGAAGCTCGACCGGGGGCAGTTCGCGCTACGAAACTTCGCTTTCGTGAACGAGCAGAACGTCAGCAAGATCATCGGCAACCACCGTGAATCCGAGCAGATGGTGGCGCGATCCGGCAAGTTGGGGTTCCGGTCGGGCGAGGTGGATTTCATCCGACGCAAGGACCGGGTGGAGATCACCGACGCGGTACTGGCCGGCGACACCGTCGGTGGCACGGCGCGCGGCTTCATCTACACTGACAGACGGCAGTACGATATCACGGGCACGTACGTGCCGCTGTTCGGTCTCAACAATGCGTTCTCCAAGCTGCTCGGGCCACTGGCAGGGCGTGATGGGGAGGGTCTGTTCGGCGTCACGTTCGCGATCAAGGGGCCTCTCGACAAACCCGACTTCCGCATCAACCCGATGTCGGCCCTCGTGCCGGGGGCGTTCCGACGGATGTTCGAGTACCGTGCCAAGGAAATCCCGCGCGTCGAGTAGCCGTTTGACCCCGATCAATGTCGGGGTTGGCACGCGCGCTATGCACGTCCCATATTCAGGTATGGAGGTGCGACATGTATGCACGAATTCTCATTGCATCGGATGGTTCGGAACTCGCAGACCGGGCCGTTGACCACGGGGTTCAGCTGGCCAAGCTCGCGGGCTCCGAAGTGACCATCGTCACGGTGACAGAGCCGGTGACGATCGTGGGGGGAGGCTATGCGACCGTCGTCGGCGGGGTCGTCGATCCGATCCCGGAGCTGATCGAGGCGCAGGAGAAGTCGGCGCGCGAGCTGCTGCAGCGCGCGGCCAATCGCGCTGCCGACCAGGGCGTTACCGCAAAGACCATACTGGTGGACAACAGCTTCGCCGCGGAAGGAATTGTGGCGACCGCCAACGAGATTGGCGCCGAGCTCATCATCATGGGATCGCATGGCCGCCGCGGGCTGAATCGATTGCTGCTGGGCAGCCAGACCAACAACGTGCTGGCCCATACCAAGCTGCCGGTCCTGGTGACTCGCTGAGCCTCTCAGCCAAAGCTGGGCTGGAGCCGGATCAGACCGGCTTCAGCAGTGCGTGCTTCTTCTTGCCGACCGACAGCTTGATCACGCCCTCGGGCAGCAGGGCGGGGGTGCTCAGGGTGAGGCGGTCGTCCGAGACCAACGCATCGTTGACCCGGACGGCGCCAGACTGGATGTGGCGGCGGGCTTCGCCGTTCGAGCCGGCAAGTCCAACCTGTACCAGCGCGTTCAGCAGGCCGATACCGGCCGCGAGGTCGCCCGTCGAGACGTCCGTCGTCGGCAGCGACAGATCGATCGCTCCGGCCTCGAACGTCGCGGCCGCAGTCGAGGCTGCCTTGTCAGCGGCCTCACGACCGTGCACGATCGCCGTAACCTCGGTGGCAAGGATCTTCTTGGCCTCGTTGATCTCCGAGCCGCCGAGCGCTCCGATCTTTGCGATTTCGTCGAGCGACAAGCGGGTAAAGATCTTGAGCCACTTCACCACGTCGGCGTCTTCGGTGTTCCTGAAGTACTGCCAGAAATCGTAGGGGCTGAAGAGCTCGCTGTTGAGCCAGACGGCGCCCGAGGCCGACTTGCCCATCTTTTCGCCGGACGATTTGGTCAGCAGCGGTGTCGTCAGCGCGTAGAGCTGCGGCCCGCCCATCTTGTGGCTGAGCTCGACGCCGTTGATGATGTTGCCCCACTGGTCCGAGCCGCCCATCTGCAGCACCGTGCCGTAGCGGCGGTTGAGCTCGGTGAAGTCGTAGCCCTGCATAATCATGTAGTTGAACTCGAGGAAGCTCAGCGACTGCTCGCGATCGAGCCTGAGCTTCACCGAGTCGAAGCTCAGCATCCGGTTGACGGAGAAGTAGCGGCCCACGTCGCGCAGGAAGTCGACGTATTTCAGCTCCAGCAGCCAGTCGGCATTGTTGACCATGATCGCGTCGGTCGGGCCATCGCCGTAGCGCAGGATGCGGCTGTAGACCTTCTTGATGCTCTCGATGTTGGTATTGATCTGCTCGACCGTCAGTAGCTTGCGCTGGTCGTCGCGGAAGCTGGGATCGCCCACCATCGAGGTGCCGCCGCCCATCAGCGAGATCGGGCGATGGCCGGTCTCCTGCAGCCAGTGCAGCATGGTGACGGAGATGAGGTTGCCGATGTGAATCGACGTGGCCGTGGCGTCGTAGCCGACATAGCCGGTGATCCGCTCCTTGGCCGCGAGAGCATCCAGGCCCTCGGGGTCGGAGATCTGATGGATGAAGCCTCGCTGATCGAGGACATTCAGGAAGTCGGATCGAAACTTGGCCATGTCGGCGCCACTAAGGTGAATGGTGTCTGAACGGTTGCGAATGAACGCAAACTGACGGGGACCTGAACGCTGCCTGAAGAGGCTAACGTCCTTTGCCGGCAGCGATTTCGGCGCGGCGACGGTCGAGATAGTCGGCGCAACGCTCGGTCAGCTCGTCGATCTTGCCTTCGTAGAAATGGTTTGCCCCTTCCACGATCTGCTGCTCGATGGTGATGCCCTTCTGCGTCTTCAGCTTGTCCACCAGCTTCTGCACCGACTGCGGCGGCGCGACTCGGTCCTTGTCGCCGTGGATGATAAGGCCGGACGAGGGGCAGGGGGCCAAGAAGGA
>JAEYYP010000145.1 GCA_023428425.1 Pseudomonadota bacterium | reverse complement strand
CCGCCGGGCTGCTGCTCGTCGCGTTTGGACTCACCGGTACCGAATCGGGGGCGCCACTCATCAGCAGCATCGTCATCTTCGGCGGTCTCGGCCTCGCCTTCCTCATCGCCTTCCTTTTCTGGGAATCGCGCGTTCGCCACCCGATGCTGCCGCTGCATCATTTCGGCCGCGCGCAATTCTCGGGCGCCCAGGGGCTGACCTTTGCGCTCTACTTCGCCCTCGCCGCCATCAGCTTCTTCATGCCGATGGCGCTGATCGGGGGCTGGGGCGTCACCGCAGCCGAGGTGTCGATCGTCTTCCTGCCGCTGGGTATTCTTCTCACCGTGCTGTCACCTGTGGCCGGCCAGATGTCGGACAGGGTCGGGCCGGGACCGATGATCGCCGGCGGTGCCGCTACCGTGGCGGTCGCCTTCGCGTTGATGGCGCTGCTGGCGCCGCTGCAGAACATCTGGGTTGCCGTGCTGCCGCCGATGGTGCTGCTCGGTCTCGGCATGAGCGGCGTCGTCTCGCCGCTCTCGGCCGCGGTAATGACCTCGGTGGACGATCGCGACACCGGGCTCGCCTCGGGTGTCAACAACGCCGCCGCCCGCGTTGCCGGCCTGCTCGCAGTCGCGCTGATGGGGGAGGAGTGGTTGCCGCCGTCTTCGAGCGCGCCCTCGGCCCGGCCGCCGAGCTGGCCTTGTTCTTCGGCGTGATGCCGACCGGGGCGCTACCGGCTGAAACGGAGTTCCTGCGAGTCGCCGCGAGCAACGCGGCCTTCATTGCCATTGCCTGGTGCAACGCCGCACTAGCGCTGGCCTCGGCGGCGATCGCATGGTTCACGCAGGTGAGGAAGAAGAGAGCCTAGTCGGCCGACGCCACCGTCATCGGCCTGGCGTCGCGGGTCATCAGGTCGCGAATCTGCGAAATGGTCTGGCCGAACGCCGCGTCGTACTGAGCGCTGAGCGACTTGTCACGCGGCAGCTTCACGCTCAACGGATCGACGAACCGGCCGTTGACCTTGATTTCGAAGTGCAGGTGCGGGCCGGTCGAGTTACCGGTCGAGCCGACATAACCGATCACCTGTCCCTGCTTCACCCGAACCCCCGGCTTCATGCCCTCGGCGAAGCGCGTCTGGTGCGCATAGGCCGTCTCGAAGCCGTTGACGTGCTTGATCGAGATGAAGCGGCCATAGCCCGATACCCACTGCGCCTTCTGGATGACGCCGTCGCCGGCGGCATAGATCGGCGTGCCGGTCTTCGCCGCGAGGTCGACGCCCGTATGCAGGCGGCGCGACTTGAAGATCGGATGCACACGGTAGCCGTAGCGGCTGGCGAGGCGACCGCCGCCCTGCAAGGGCCGCCGGGTGAGAAACCGCTTGCCCGTCTCGCCATCGGGATCGAAGTAGTCGACCACCCCGTCATCGGTGCGGAAGCGGAACAGCTCACGCTTGGTCGAGCCCAGGTGCAGCGCGACGTAGAGCAGGTCCTGGTGCCCGTTGGCATCCTTCTCGGTCTCGAGGATCTCGATCGAATCGCCGGCCGAGATCTTCTTGGTCAGGTCCACGTCGTAGGCGAACATCGCCACGATGCGCGAGGTGACCGAGTCATCGATGTCGTGCTTGCGGGCCGTCTCCCAGATCGAGCGGTACACCGAGGGCAGGTTGTTGACGTTGATTTCCTCGGTGTCTTCCTCGGGAAACGCAATTTCCGGAGGCGCGAGGCCGAGCACGTAGTTGCCACGGTCGGTCAGAGCGGCCGTCGCCGCATGCTTGATCTCACCGGCGCTGTTGGGAAAGTAGATGCTCAGCCGGTGGGGGATCAGCGTCTCGGACGTCCGGGAGGGGCCCATCAGGATGCGCAGGCGCGCACCTTTCGGCATGCTGGCCGAGTTGAGCACGTTCTTCAGCGTCACGGAGACCATGTTGTAGGTCTGATCGTCGAAGCCGTTCTTGAGCAGCGTGTCCCTGAGCGGACCACTGTCGCGCACCGTCACCACGCGCTCAGACCGGCCGAGGCCGGCCTCGTCGGCGCTCTTGGTCTTGGGGACGATGCTGACATTCTCGGCCACCCCGGAAAGTCCGTCGCCAGTCACGACGCCAAGGTCGCGGATACCGGTACTGGGATCGGCATAGGCCATCGCCACGCCCGACGCATCCCCGGTGCCCCCGTCGCTGAACACGCTCTCTACCGACAGGCGCACGAAGTTTGCCGCGCTCCTGTCGGAGATGACCGCGGCGGGAACGAACGTCGCGGGCAGGGCGACCGTCCGGATCTGCACTTCGCCTTCGACGTCGGTGCCGTAGATTTCGGGGTTGGCCTCCTGGTCGGCGCTCGCTGCGATCGGCTGGCCGGCATCGATCAGGGCTACCGGGTCGTAGTCCGGAATATTCTCGGTCAGCGCCGTGGCGGCCGTCGCCAACGTCGCCCGAACCCGCACGAACGGCTGCTTCTTGATGATGGAGCGCCCATCGACCACTTCGCGAATCGACGCCTCGACTACTTCAAGTTCCGACTTGGTCTGCGCGACGGGGCGAATGCGGTCGCCCTTGACCTGGGAGCCCGCGACGTCCTCGGAGGGTCGGGTGATCAGCTGCAGAGCTTCATAGGCGGTCGAGAACGTGTCCTGCCCCTCGAAGGAGACATAGAGCGCCGCGCCCATCAGCAGCACGGAGGTCAGCCCGGTCATCACCGTGCCGGTCAACCAGGCGAAGCTCAGCTCGCGACCGTGCGGAATCTCGCCATCGGTCGATTGGACCGTCAGTGCCGGACCATCCTCGAAGCCGCTCGTGCGAAGGAAAGCGACGCTGCGATTGCGCGGAGCTGCGTTCAAACCCGATCCTGCCTACCCGCCCTGAGCCAAGTTCCGACGACAGCAATGCATCCCCGCGGCGCGCGGCGCAACCACCCCCATCGAAATTGCACTGGTGGGCGGCCAATGCGGCAAAACTAGGCCGGTCGAGGGACCGGCGAAACTGCCTGGAGAGCGAAGTCCTGGGGCGCTCCTAGGCTCTGTCCACAGGGCCGGGCGATGCGCAGCGGGCTTGAAACGGCAGGATCGCACCCCCAGATAAGGTCTCTCGCGCGCGTACCTTATACGACCCAGCGCGTTGAGATGGGGCCCCTGGGCACCGACGATCGGCAGTCATCGGAAAATGTCACTTTCGTCATTTTCGGTTGTTGACACCCCAAAAGGTCGCCCCTATAACCCGCCTCACCGCTGAGGACTGCGGCGCCGGTGGCGCCAAAGACTGAAGCAAGCCTCTGAAATCACTAAGAAATTAGCGGTCACGGAGGTTCGGTTTTCGGTTCTGCCGAAAGTTGAAAATGGGTGTTGACAGACGGAAACGTCTCGAATAGAACCCGCCACGCTGACGACGCCGAGCACTGGTTGCTCCCACTGATCAGCGATTACCGCAAGGGCAGGTCTGGCACCGGGCAACCGGAACAGAGCGACGCTTGCAGAATTCGAAGGCTTAGCCTTCACCGACGCTGCCGGCGAGAGCCGTGAACAGGGTCAGTTCTTTGACATTGTGAAGACAGGAAGAAAGGGAAACGTGGACGGCGAGGTTCTTGCGGTCTGATCGAAAGATCGGGCAACACGACAGATCGACGGTACGTTTTCTCTAAGAGGTACATACCATTGCCGGCGGATTTCGGTTCGCTGTGTATAGGTGTGTGTCCTCGTCAATTTGCGCAGAGATGTGCAAACGCAAAACGTGCAAATGTCGAGCGATAAGTCAGCTATCAAACTTGAGAGTTTGATCCTGGCTCAGAACGAACGCTGGCGGCAGGCTTAACACATGCAAGTCGAACGCCCCGCAAGGGGAGTGGCAGACGGGTGAGTAACGCGTGGGAATCTACCCAGTTCT
>JAEYYP010000116.1 GCA_023428425.1 Pseudomonadota bacterium | reverse complement strand
TGGTCTGCGAGGACGGCGCCATCGTCGCCCGCCGCTTCAAGCGCGAGCTGCCCAACGACGACATCTTCTACGAGAAGCGCTACTTCGAGCGCGCCGACCTACAGGAGCCGGTGACGATCAAGGGCGTGTCGATCGGCATTCCCATCTGCGAGGACATCTGGCACCCGGACGTCTGCGCCCACCTCGTCGACCAGGGCGCGGAGCTACTGCTCTGCCCCAACGGTTCGCCCTACTGGCGCAACAAGCAGGCGACCCGCTACCGGCTGGTGCGCGACCGGGTGGCCGAGGACAACGTGCCGCTGCTCTACCTCAACCAGGTCGGCGGGCAGGACGAGCTGGTCTATGATGGCGCCAGCTTCGCTGTCGAGCCGGGTGGACGTCTCGTCGTGCAGGCGAAGAGCTTCGAGCCCGAGATGCTCATTTCCAACTGGCACCGCACGCCGGACGGCTGGCGCTCGAGCGACGATCGCGTCGAGAAGTTGTCGTCGGTCGACGAGGCGCCGTGGCGCGCCTGCGTGCTGGGCCTCCGCGACTATGTGCAGAAGAATGGGTTCAAGCACGTGCTCCTTGGCCTCTCGGGTGGCATCGACAGCGCCGTGGTGGCGGCCATGGCCGTCGACGCCATCGGTGCCGAGAACGTTCACTGCCTGATGCTGCCCTACCGCTATACTTCCAAGGAAAGCCTTGCCGACGCCGAGGATTGCGCCCGCCGGCTCGGCGTCCGCTACGACGTCGTCTCGATCGGCGATCCGGTCGAAGCGGCACTGGCCGAACTTGCCCCTGTCTTCGGCAACAAGGGGCCCGACCTCACCGAGGAGAACATCCAGTCGCGCATGCGCGGCGTCTACCTCATGGCGGTGTCCAACAAGCTCGGCGGCCTGCTGCTCACCACCGGCAACAAATCGGAAATGGCCGTCGGCTACGCCACCATCTATGGCGACATGAACGGCGGCTTCAACCCGATCAAGGACATGCTGAAGATGCGTGTCTACGAGCTCGCCGACTGGCGCAACAAGCACAAGCCCGCCGACTGCCTCGGGCCCTCGGGTGAGGTGATCACCCAGAACATCATCGACAAGGCCCCCACCGCCGAGCTGCGCGAGAACCAGAAGGACCAGGACTCGCTGCCCCCCTATCCCATCCTCGACGAAATCCTTGTCGGGTTGGTGGAGAAGGAGCTGTCGCTCGCCGAGATCGTCGCCAGCGGCGAAGGCCGCTTCGACCTTGCATTGGTCCAGCGCATCGCCCGTCTCACCAACATCGCCGAATACAAGCGCCGCCAGTCGGCCCCCGGCGTCAAGATCACCCGCAAGGCCTTCGGCCTGGGCCGCCGCTACCCCATCACCAACGGCTATCGCGACGTGCACACGGCGGTCGGCGAGACGGAGAAGATCGACAGCAAGGGGCTGGAGTAGTGGGCCACGAGCACGCCACGCGCGCCATCCTCTCCCGCAAGCGCAGGGCAGTCGCCTATGGCTCGGGCAGGCCACTGGCCACCCTCCCCCTTGCGGGGAGGGTACCGAAGCTCGGGCGCGCCAGCGCACATAGCGGAGGTAGGGAGGGGGTGCAGCCGAGGTTGGGGGCCTTCGAACCGGCGTCGGTAGTACCCCCCTCCGAGCTCTGCCACGTCGCTATCGCTCCTGGCGACGCTACCTCCCCCACAAGGGGGGAGGTGGGCCTTAGTGGTGCTTTCGATGTGCGTGGAACAAACCCGACCCCCACCGCCCCCCTTGGGGGGGAGGTAGCGCAGCTTGGGCGAAGCCCTAGCGAAGCTAGGAGGGGGGTACGCAGTACGCCATGACCCCCATCGTCCGCTACGCCCCATCGCCCACCGGCCGCCTGCACCTCGGCAATGCCCGGCCGGCACTGCTGAACTGGCTGTTCGCCAAGTCCCGCTCCGGTCGCTACGTACTCCGCCTCGACGACACCGATCGCGCCCGGTCGACTGAGGAGTTCGCCCGGGGCATCGAGACCGACCTCGCCTGGCTCGGGATCACGCCCGATGTGAAGGTGCGCCAGTCCGACCGTACCGCCCTCTACGATGCCGCGCGCGACCGCCTCATCGCTTCGGGTCGCCTCTATCCGGCCTGGGAGACAGAGGAGGAGCTGGAGGGCAAGCGCGCCCGCGCCCGCCTGCTGGGTCGTCCGCCGGTCTACGACCGGTCCGCGCTGAACCTCACGCCGGAACAGCAGGCGAAGTATGAAGCCGAGGGCCGCAAGCCGCACTGGCGCTTCAAGCTCGACGGCAAGCCGGTGCATTTCGACGACCAGATCAAGGGACCGCAGACGGTGAACACCGCCTCGATGTCCGATCCGGTGCTGATCCGCGCCGATGGCAGCTACCTCTACACGCTGCCCTCGGTCGTCGATGACATCGACCTCGGCATCACCCACGTCATCCGCGGCGAGGACCACGTCTCCAATACCGGCACGCAGATCGAAATCTTCGAGGCGCTGGGCGGCACGGTACCATCCTTCGCCCACCACAACCTGCTCACCGGCGCCGATGGCGAGGGGCTGAGCAAGCGCCTCGGTTCACTGTCCTTGCAGGACCTGCGCGAGGCCGGCTACGAGCCGATGGCCGTGGCGATCATGGCCGTGCTCACCGGGACATCGCTGCCGATCGAGCCCTATCCCGACCTTGCGACCGTCGCAGCCACGTTCGATCTTTCGACGGTCTCGCTCGGTTCGGCCCGCTTCGATCCGTCCGAGCTCGACAGCCTCAACGCGCGCATCCTGCACGGCATGCCCTATGCTGCCGCCGAACCCCGGCTGGGGTCGCTCGGCCTTGCCTCCGAACCGCTGTGGCTGGCCTTGCGCGGCAACCTTTCCCGCTTCGCCGACATCGCCGACCTTGCCACTCTCGTGACCGGCCCGGTGATCCCGATGGTGGCCGACGAGGACCGCGACTACCTGGCCACGGCACGCGAGCTCCTTCCCGCCGAGCCCTATGACGAGACCACCTGGTCGGCCTGGACCAATGCGCTGAAGGAGCGGACGGGTCGCAAGGGCAGGGGGCTGTTCCACCCGCTGCGACTGGCGCTGACCGGCCGCGAGCAGGGCCCTGAACTCAGGGTGCTCCTGCCACTACTTGGGCGTAAGGCGTGTCTGGACCGACTACCCTGACGCGCTTGCCGCCGAAGCTCACCACCCGCGCCGGTTCGGCCGAAGCGACGGTCGCCGCCACCGGTACCGCCACCACGACGGGCGTCTCGCCCGGTGCGGCCGGGCGCGGGCGGGGCAGCGGCACGTCTACATAGG
>JAEYYP010000115.1 GCA_023428425.1 Pseudomonadota bacterium | reverse complement strand
GTCTTGTAGAGGAACTCGGTCCCGTCTTCGAGGGCGAGGAAGCCGTGGGCGAAGCCTTCGGGGATCCAGAACTGCTTGCGGTTCGCGGTGCTGAGTTCCACTGCCGCCCACTTGCCATACGTCTCGGACCCGTCGCGGATATCCACCGCCACATCCCACGCTGCCCCCCGGACGACGCGGACGAGCTTGCCCTGGGCGTGCGGCGCCGCCTGATAGTGGAGGCCGCGCAGCACGTTCCTGCGGCTGATCGAGTGGTTGTCCTGCACGAAATCTACGTCGAGCCCGGTGGCCTCGCGGAAGCGGGCGAGGTTGAAGCTCTCGAAGAACGCGCCGCGGTCATCCTCGAAGACACGCGGCTCCAGCACCAGCAATCCTTCGATATCGAGGCGAGTGACCTGCATCAACGTTTCTCCCTGAGCAGGTTGGTGAGGTAGCGGCCATAGCCGCTCTTTTCGAGCGGTCGCGCCAGTTGTTCGAGCCGGGTATCGTCGATCCAGCCATTGCGCCAGGCGATCTCCTCCGGACAGGCAACCTTCAGGCCCTGGCGCTTCTCCAGCGTGGCAATGAACTGGCCGGCCTCGAGCAGGGAGTCGTGCGTGCCGGTATCGAGCCAGGCGAAACCTCGCCCCATGCGCTCCACCGTGAGTTCTCCGGCGTCGAGGTAGAGTCGGTTGAGATCGGTGATCTCGAGTTCCCCGCGTGGCGATGGCTTCAGCTGCCGCGCGAACTCCACCACGCGCTCGTCGTAGTAGTAGAGGCCGGTGACGGCATAGTTGGACTTCGGCGGGGTGGGCTTTTCATCGATCGAGGTAGCACGGCCGTCCTCGTCGAAGCCGACCACGCCATACCGCTCCGGGTCGTTCACATGATAGGCGAAGACCGTCGCGCCGCTCTGGCGCGCCGCGGCACTCTCCAGCAGGCGCGGCAGGTCGTGCCCGAAATAGATGTTGTCGCCGAGGATCAGCGTCGACGGCCGGTTGGCGACGAAATCGGCGCCGAGGGTGAAGGCCTGCGCCAGCCCTTCGGGCCTGGGCTGCACCATGTACTCGAGCGCCATGCCCCAGGCCGATCCGTCGCCGAGCAGTTCCCTGAACCGGGGGAGATCAGCTGGGGTAGAGATCACCAGCACTTCGCGGATGCCGCCATGCATCAGCGTCGACAGTGGATAGTAGATCATCGGCTTGTCGTAGACCGGCAGCAACTGCTTCGAGATGCTGAGGGTCGCCGGGTGCAGGCGCGTACCGGCGCCGCCGGCGAGGATGATGCCGCGGCGGCTCATGGCAGGGCTCCAACTAGCGAGGCGATGGTCGGGCGCACATCGTCACGCCACTCGGGGAAATCGCAACCCAGTGCGCTGCGCAGCTTGTGTGTCGAAAGGTGGGTGTTGTGCGGCCGCGGCGCCGGGGTCGGGAAGTCCGACGAGGGCACGGGAATGACCTGTTCGACTGCCAGCCTCGCGCCCAGCCGGCGCGCCTCTTCGATGATGAAGCAGGCATAGTCATACCGCGACGTCTCGCCGGTAGCGGTCAGATGGTAGAGTCCGGCGGGCAGGGGGCGACCGGCGGAGCCGAGCGCGATGATGCGCCCGATCGTCTCCGCGATCAGCCTGGCGCTGGTCGGTCCACCCGACTGGTCGTCGATGACCCGCAACTCTGTGCGCTGGGTGGCTGCCCGCAGCATAGTGGCGGCGAAATTCGGGTGCGAGGCCGAGTGCACCCAACTGGTGCGCAGCGTGACGTGGTCGGCGCCGGTCGCGGCGATCGCCCGCTCGCCGTCGAGCTTGCTCTGACCATAGACGTTCACCGGCGAAGTCGGGTCGTCCTCGGCATAGGGCTCAGGCTTGGTCCCATCGAACACATAGTCGGTCGACAGATGGATCAGCCGCGCGCCAGTCTCGACGGCTGCCTCAGCAAGCCGGCCAGGCGAGACGGCGTTCACGAGCCGAGCCGTCTCCGGCTCGGATTCGGCCTTGTCCACCGCCGTGTAGGCCGCGGCATTCACGATGACATCCGCCCGCTCGCGATGCACCAGTCGCTCCACGTCGTCTGGGCGGGTGAAGTCGGCGCCACCACGGCCATAACCCGTGATCTCGCCGAGGGGGGCGAGGATCGAAGTCAGCGCCGTTCCGACCTGCCCGTCGCGTCCGAGGATAAGTATCTTCATCGGTACTGCCTCGCGATCCAGTCGCGGTAGGCGCCGCTGGTGACGTCCGACACCCAGCCGGGGTTTCCGAGGTACCAGTCCACCGTGCGGGCAAGACCGTCGGGGAACGACACGGCCGGGCGCCAGCCCAGCTCCTCTGCGATGCGGCGGGCGTCGATCGCGTAGCGGCGGTCGTGGCCCGGGCGATCGTCAACGAAGGTGATCTGCTCGGCGTAAGACTTCCCGTCAGATCGGGGCTGTCGCGCGTCGAGCAGCGCGCAGATGGATCGCACGACATCGATGTTCGCCATCTGATTGTTGCCCCCGATATTGTAGGTCGCACCCGGCGCCGCCCGCTCGAGTACCAGCCGAATGGCAGCGCAGTGGTCCGCGACATACAGCCAGTCCCGTACCTGCTGCCCGTCGCCATAGATGGGCAGTGACTTGCCGTTGAGCGCGTTGTGGATCACCAGCGGCACCAGCTTTTCGGGAAACTGGTAGGGGCCGTAATTGTTCGAGCAGTTGGTGACCAGCGTATTGAGGCCGTAGGTCTCCCGGTAGGAGCGGACGATGTGGTCGGAGCTTGCCTTGCTGGCCGCGTAGGGACTGTTGGGCAGGTACGGGTTGGTTTCGCTGAAGGCGGGGGCATCGGGCGCCAGCGTGCCATACACCTCATCGGTCGAGACGTGCAGGAACCGGAAGCGCCCGCGCGCCTCGGCATCGAGCTCGCCAACGTAGGCGCGCACCGCTTCGAGCAAGTGCAGAGTGCCCATGACGTTGGTTTCGAAGAACGGTGCGGGTCCGCATATGGAGCGATCGACATGGCTTTCGGCCGCGAAATTCACAACGGCCCGCACCTGGTTCTGCCGCAGCAGCCGGCCCACCAGCCCGGCGTCGCCGATCGATCCATGCACGAAGCTGTGCCGTTGGTCGGAGGCGAGCGCCTGCAAGTTTCCAGGATTACCGGCATAGGTCAGTGCATCGAGCGTGATGACGGGCTCGATCGACCCCGCCAGCCAGTCGAGCACGAAGTTCGCGCCGATGAAGCCCGCCCCTCCGGTTACGAGGATAGTCACTGCACAGTCACTCCGGTTTCGGTCGGGACGTTAGCGGTTGCGGATTCGAAGTAGCAGGCCATCAGAGCTTGCCGAGCAGCCCGGCGAGGTACAGCGAGAACTGCCCCACGGCGGTCTGGCGATAGACGCCGGAACGCCACAGGCTGACGATCCGCTGCGGCAAGCGACCGTTTCGCGCCTTGCAGAAGTGATCGAATTTTGCTGCTGCGTCAGGCGTCAGCAAGTCCCGGCACGCGGCCAGTGCGCTCATGTTGAGATTGTTCCAACCGACATATCTGCCGCTGAGCGCGAAACGGGCACGATTGATCTGCGCCCGGATGCCGAGGTTGGAGCCGATCAGGTTAGTGTCGTGTTGCCGGTAGCGGACATGTGGCGTCTCGGAATAGATCACCTTCCCACCGGCCCCGGCGACGATGAGATAAGCGAACCAGTCATGGCTCACGAAGCTGGTGCGGCGCGCGGCCTCGCGCAGCAGTTCATGGGCCGCACGGTTCATGACCATCGTATTGCCGCCGCCGATCGACTGAACCAGCGCATTTGCGAAGTCCGGCGTCTTCTTGAAAAGTACGGAGAGCGAAACCTCCCGGTCATCGACGTCCGTGATCACCGTGCGTGCACAGTAAAGCGCGGGACGGGATCCGTGGGCATCGATCGCAGCAACTGCGGCACGGGTCTTGTCGGTGAGCCAGATATCGTCCTGGTCGCAGAACGCAACGTAGTCGGCGTCGACATCGGACCGCGCCATCAGTTTGCGGAAATTGTCGGCAAAACCTTGCCGCGGACCAGCCTCGACCGAGAAGTCGCCCTTGTTCCAGATGGGGCGCCAGCTCCTCAGCAGGTCCATGGTGCCGTCAGTCGAGGAATCGTCGGAGGCGAAGACATCGATCGACGGCCAATCCTGCGAGATCACCGATCGCAACTGAGCATCGAGAAATCGAGCACCGTTGTAGGTTGCCAGCAACACCGCGAGTCTTCCGGCACCTGCGCCACCGGAATGCCGCTCCATAGTCATAGTCGTCACCCGCATCCGCCGATCCCGTCCGCCCGGCGATCGTCTACTCCGCGAAGAGGGAGCCTTTGAGGCAGACCGCTCCGCGCTGCGGCGCACCATAGACAGCATCCGTGTCACACGTAAGCGCTTTTTGCCCGGCGCATCCCGCATAGCGTTATGCGGTTGGAGAACTTCAATCAAAACAATGCGTTGCGAGACTGGCGGGAGCCTGAGTGTGCCCTGCAGACGTTGGCGATGATCCCCCCAGCCTGCAGCCGTTACATTCAGTTAACCAAGCTGGCGCATTCTTGCCCGCACGCTGAACGCCGGGGTTCTGCAATGGGACTTCCTATTCTGCTTCTGATGATCGCCGCACTCTGGCTGATGCTGCTGCCAACGCGCATCGCCGGAACGTTCAGGCGTTATCGTCTGGCCGGCGCAGCTGTGGTCGCGGCCGTTGTGCTCGGCGGGTTCGCGCTGCTGCAGGTCAGCCAGCCACACCAGCCATCCGCCGACTACGCCCAGGGCGATACGGCGCTCCGCGCCTTGCTGGAATAGGGCGCGGGACGAGCAGCAATCCGGGATGGCGCGACAGGTCGTTTAAGCACCTCAGGGCTCGAAGCTGATCGCCATGTGGTGCTGGTAGCGCTCGCCGGGGCGCATTGGCCGGGGGTTGAAGGCGGGGATGTTGGGGGTGTTGGGGTAGGCCTGGGTCTCGAGCGCCACGCCGGCTCGGGCCTGGTAGATCGTGCCGCCCTTGCCCGCGATGCCGGACCAGTTGTCGGCCGTGTACAGCTGGACGCCGGGCTGGTCCGTCGCGATGGTCAGTGCCCGACCGGACACCGGGTCGCGGAGCCGCATCGTCGGCTGCCCGCCGGGCGCAAGGCAGAAGTTGACGTCGTACGGCGTGTCGCCGATCGGGCGCGCCGTGCGGAAATCGTTGGGCGTTCCGGCCACCGGCGCGATCTCGCCACTCGGCACGTTGAACGCATTCTTGGGCGTGTAGGTCTCGGCGCGGACCTCCAGTTCGTGGCCGTCGATACGGCCGCTATCGTGGCCGGCGAGGTTCCAGTAGCCGTGGAAGATGAGGTTCACGTAGGTGGCGCGGTCGGTGGTCGCCGACATGTCGATCAGCAGTCGTCGCGGTTCCAGCCGATAGATCACTTCGCAGGACAGGGTCCCCGGCCAGCCCTCGTCGCCATCGGGACTGACATGGGTGAGCCGCACGGCGTTTTCGCCCGGCATCGCCTCGCCAATCCAGCGGTGGCGGCCGAAGTGATCGAAGCCACCATGCAGCGAGTGGGGTGGCGCGTTGATCGACAGCTGGTAGGGCGTGCCGTCCACCTCGATCCGGCCGAAGGCCATGCGGTTGCCGTAGCGGCCGCAGATCGCGCCCATCGAGCCGCCGCGGGAGTCGTAGTCTGCGGGCGAGTCGAGGCCAGGCACGATGTCGACGAGGCGGCCCGCTGCATCGGGCATCACGCAGCTGCGCAGGCGCGCACCATACTCGATGACCTCGATCCGCATGTCGCCGCTGGTCAGCGTGAACACGCGGCCGAGGTCGTCGCCGTAGTCCTCCACAGTGACCGCCATTTTGCCCTCGCCCACAGCGCTACTTCGCCCGATACGCCATCTCGTCGGCGAGCAGCGCCCTGGCGGCCGCCCCGATGCGGTCGAGCAGCGCAGCGTCCATGATGGTGTCGAGGAAGGGCAGCAGCGGGCCGGTGTCGGCGACCCCCGCCAGCGCGACAGCGGCGTGCAGCACCCGCAGCGGCGAATGCCCGTCGCGCAGGTCCTCGAGCGGCAGGAACTTTTCGCGCAGCGCATTGGCGGTGGCGACGTCGCCTGCCTTCAGCGCCGTGAGGATGCCGTGCGACATGGCAGGCGCGATACAGACCGAGCCCGAGGTGAAGCCGTTGAGCCCCGACTGAGAGAGATGCGCCACGGCGGGCCGTTCGCCCATGCCCGAAACCACGAAGCGCCGGTCGACCTGGCCCAGCAGTTCGTCGAGATAGGGATCGACCACCGGATCATCACGCACGATCGCGTACTTTATGGCGACGACCGCGCCGTCCTTGACGAGCCCGGCGAGGTCGCCCGGCGAAATGAACTTCGCGTCCTTCACATAGGCGATGAGCGGCCGGCCGAAGCGCTCGGCGAGCCGGCGAATGCCGATCGCCACGCCCGCCGAGGTCGCCGGAAAGTTCAGCGGCAGCAGCATGGCCGTGGGCAGATCGGTGACCTTGAGCACATCCACCTGGTCCTCGGCCTTGCCGTAGTCTGGCCCGATCGAGGGGATGATCCAGCTGTTGGCGGGCGCAATGTCCGCCAGCTGGTCGAGCAGCGCGCCGAACTCGCGCACACCCATGTTGTAGAGGTTGGCATTGCCGCCATAGAGCGCGGTCGTCACTCCGCCCGCATCCAGATGCGCGAGGATGCGCCGGTTCCCCTCGCGGTCGAGGGAGTAGTCCGGCTTGCGGGCCAGCGGCGGGACCGAAAGGACCGAGCCCGCCAGCAGTTCGGGAGTGATCGTCTGAATGGCCATTCTCTTCTCTTCAACTTGTCCGGCGCAGGCTCGAGCGCCGCATCCGGGTCTGGAAATAGGGGGCGGAACCGATGGTGCCCGGCTCGTAGTGGTCGGCGCCCGGATCGAGCACCAGGTTGAGGTTGCTCGGGTAGCGCGCGATCTCGTCCTCGACGATGTCGACGCCCAGCCCCGGCACGTCCGGCACCATCAGGTGTCCGTCGACCAGCGTCGGCGCAGGGTCGATCACCGTGTTGCGCCCGGACCAGTCGAGCTCCAGCTTTTCGAGCAGCAGGGCGTTGGGAATTGTCGCCATCACATGCAGCGCGGCGAACTCGGCCACCGGGCCGAGCGAGCCCGAGTGGGGCGCCATGGTGATGTAGTGGGCCTCGGCCATGGCGGCCATCTTGCGCATCTGCGTGATGCCGCCGGCCCGCCCGGTATCGGGCTGGATCACGTCGACCAGCTCGTGCTCGACATAGGGGCGGATGCCCCAGATGGTCGAGACGCGCTCGCCGGCGGCAATCGGAATGTCCACCGCATCGCGCACCCGTGCCAGGGCGTCGAGATTCTCGGGCGCCACCGGATCTTCGTAGAACAACAGGTCCGCGCCCTCGAGTTCGCGGCCGATGGCGATGGCGTCGGACGTGGTGAACCATGGCGGGCCATGCGCGTCGACCATCAGGTCGATCTCGGGCCCCACATGCTGGCGCAGGTCGAACACCGCCTCGACGTCCTTGTAGGTGACGACGCCGGCCTTCAGGCCCTTGTAGCCGAGCGCCAGCAGCTGGTCGGCGCGCTCGCGCGTCTTGGCGTGCCCGTAGACCGGGATGCGGTCGCGGAAGCGGCCGCCGAGCAGGTTCCACACCGGCTGGCCCAGCGCCTTGCCCTTGATGTCCCACAGCGCCATCTCGATGCCCGTCATGGCGCCGCCGCCCACCGTGCCGAGCAGGCCGTGGCCCATCGTGGCGGTGTGCATCTTGTTCCACAGCAGGTCGATGTTCGACGGGTCCTGCCCGACGAGCAGGTTGCTCAGGTCCTTGACCGCGGTTTCGATGACCCGTGGCCAGCCCGAGCATTCGCCCACGCCGTAGATGCCGGCATCCGTCATCACCTTGACGAACAGCCAGTTGCGCGAGCCGCGGAAGTCGCCGGTGGCGTAGGCGCCCGGCTTCGGTGTCACCGGCGGCCCGCCGACCTGCATCAGGTAGGTTCTGATCTCGGTAATCTTCACGTCAGTATCCTCCGGAATATCAGGCTTCGCGGTAGCGCAGGCGCTCGCGGCTGCCGCGCTGGGTCGGGTCGGCAACCGGCACCGCCGAGAGCAGCGCGCGCGTGTAGTCGTGCTGCGGATTGGTGCAGACCTCCTCGGTCTCGCCGGTCTCGACGATACGGCCGCGATACATCACCGCGATGCGGTCGCAGAAATAGCGGATCACCGAGATGTCGTGGCTGATGAGGATGAAGCTGAGTTCCAGCCGCTCCTGCAGGTCGAGCATCAGGTCGAGAATCTGTGTGCGGAGACTCACGTCGAGCGCCGAGGTCGCCTCGTCGGCGATGATGACGCGCGGGTTGGGCGCGATGGCGCGGGCGATCGAGATGCGCTGGCGCTGCCCGCCCGAGAACGCATGCGGATAGCGAGTGGCGGCGCTGGCCGGCAGCCCGACGAGGTCGAGCAGCTCGGCGATCCGCGCCTGCAGCGCAGCCCCGCTCATCAGCTTGTTGGCAACCAGCGGCTCGGCGATGATCTCGCCGACCGTGAGGCCCGGGTTGAGCGAGGCGAAGGGGTCCTGGAACACCATGCGGATGTCGCGCCAGGGTTGCTTCAGCTGCCCGTCGGAGAGCGGCGCGAGGTCGATCGCCGAACCGTCGCGACCGGTATAGAGAATCTCGCCCGAGGTGATGGAGTAGACGCGCTGGAGGCAGCGGCCCAGCGTCGTCTTGCCCGAGCCGCTTTCGCCGACGATGCCGAGGTTTTCACCCGAGCGCAGCTGCAGTTCTGCATCGTTGACCGCGACGAGGATGTCCTTCTTCAACCCGAGGAAGCCGCCCGAGAGCGGAAACTCCTTGCGCACCTTGTTGGAGACGAGGATCGGCTCGCCGATGCCCCGGTTCTGGCGCATCTGCAACCGCCGTTCCGATGGGCGGTCCAATTCGCGCACCGCCTGCAGCAGCCGCTGGGTATAGGCGTGCTGGGGCGCACCGAAGATGGCGTGCACGTCGCCGGCCTCCACCACCTTGCCGTGCCGCATCACCGCGATGTCGTCGGCGATCTCGGCCACCACGCCCATGTCGTGGGTGATGAACATCACTGCCATGTCCGAGTTGACCTGCAGCGACTTGATGAGCGCCAGGATTTCCGCCTGGATGGTGACGTCGAGCGCCGTGGTCGGCTCGTCGGCGATCAGGACGTAGGGGTTGCAGGCGAGCGCCATGGCGATCATGGCGCGCTGCCGCATGCCACCCGAATACTCGAACGGATAGCGCTCGATCGCCTGCTCCGGCTTCGCTATCTCCACCTTGCGCAGCAGTTCGAGCGTCCGCTCGCGGGCCTCGGCCTTGCCCACCTTCTCGTGAACGCGGATGACTTCGCCGATCTGGTCGCCGATCTTGTGGACCGGGGAGAGCGAGCTCATCGGCTCCTGGAAGATCATCGCGATGTCGCGCCCGCGGATGTCGCGGATGGTCTGCGATTTCGGGTCGAGCCGCGCGAGGTCGACCGGGCCGTGCACCACGTTGCCGCGGCTGTCGCGATGCTTGTTGAGCAGGATTTCGCCCGAGACGATGCGGCCCGGCTTGTCGACGATCTGCAGGATCGAGCGGGCCATGACGCTCTTGCCCGAGCCGCTCTCGCCGACCACGCACAGCGTCTTGCCGGCCTCGACCACGAGGCTCACGTCGTCCACGGCCTTGAATGGACCCTGGCGCGTGTCGAACTGGGTGACGAGGTTCCTGACCTCGAGCAGCGGTGTCCTGGTCTCGGTCATGTCAGCGCCCGTCATTGCTGTAGGGATCGGCCGCATCGCGGAGGCCGTCGCCGAGGAAGTTGAGGGCGAGCACCGCAAGGCAGACGGCGCCGCCGGGGATGAACAGCCACGGCGCCTGCGCGATGGAGCGCACGTTCTGCGCCTCCTTGAGCAGCACGCCCCACGAGATGGTGGGGGGCATGAGCCCGAGGCCGAGGAACGACAGCGCCGTCTCGGCAATGATCATGGCCGGGATGGCGAGGGTCACCGAGGCGATGATGTGGCTGAACATCGAGGGCATCATGTGCCGGAAGATCACTCGCGCCTGGCTGCCACCGTCGAGGCGGGCCGCGGTGACGAAATCCTCGGTGCGTAGCGCGAGGAAGCGGCCGCGGACCACGCGCGCCAGTTCGGTCCAGCCGACCAGCGACAGGATCACCGTGATGGCGAAGTAGCGCATCAGCGGCGGCCAGTCCTGCGGCAGCGCGGCACTGAGCCCAAGCCAGATGGGGATGGTGGGGAGCGACAGGATCAGCTCCACCAGCCGCTGCACCACCATGTCGATGGTGCCGCCATAGTAGCCGGAGAGGCCGCCGAGGATCAGCCCGATGCAGAGGCTGAGCGTCACCCCGAGGAGACCGATCGACATCGAGATGCGCGTGCCGTGGATCGTGCGGCTCAGCACGTCGCGTCCAAGCCGGTCTGTGCCGAACAGGTAGAACCGCTCATCCGGATTCACTGTTGTGACCAGGTGTCGGTTGGACGGGATCAGCCCCCACATCGTGTAGCTGGCGCCTTCGGCAAAGAAGCCCAGATAGATCTTGCGGTTCTCGTCGGGCGAGTAGCTTGACTGCAGGGTGAGCGGGTCGCGCTTCACCTTCATCGCGTAGACATAAGGCCGGATCGACCAGCTACCGTCCTCGGCGGTGTCGATGAGATGGATGCCCTGCGGCGGATGGTAGAGGTCCTTGGACGCCGTGGCGTTCGGATCGAACGGCGCAAGGAACTCGGCGAAAATGCCGATGAGGGCGAACATCAGTACGAGCACGGCGCTGGCGAGCGCCAGCTTGTGCTTTCTGAAAGCCCGCCAGGTGAGCACGAACTGGCTCGCATGGGCATCGGCAGTAAGGTCCGCAGCGCGGGGATCGGCGACGGTAGCCATGGTGTCACCTGAACCGGATGCGAGGGTCGACGATGGCGAGCAGGATGTCGGACACCAGCATGCCAATGATGGAGAAGCAGCAGAGCAGCAGGATGAAGGCGCCCGCCAGGTACATGTCCTGCGCCAGCAGCGCCTGCAGCAGCAGTGGCCCGGAGGTCGGCAGCGCCAGCACGTACGCGGTGATCACTGCGCCCGAGATGAGCTGGGGAAAGGCCCAGCCGATCGTCGAGACAAACGGATTGAGCGCCAGCCGCACCGGATATTTCAGGATGAGGTTGAACTCGGTGAGCCCCTTGGCCCGCGCGGTGGTGACGTAGGGCTTGTTGAGCTCGTCCAGCAGGTTGGCGCGCATGATGCGGATGAGGCCCGCGACCGTGCTGGTGCCCAGGATGATGATGGGGATCCAGATATGGGTCAGCAGGTTGACGAACTTGTCCCAGGACCACGGCGCCTGCCGGTACTCCGGGGAGAACAGGCCCGACACGTCGGTGCCGAAATAGACGACCGCGATGTACATGAGCACCAGCGCGATGAGGAAATTCGGCACCGCGAGTCCGATGAAGCCGATGATCGAGGCGACATAGTCGCCGACCGAGTACTTGCGGATGGCCGAGTAGATGCCGATCGGCAGGGCCACGCCCCACGCGAAGATCAGCGTCGAGATTTCGAGGATGAACGAGAGGCCGAGGCGTTCCCAGATCAGGCCGGCAACCGGCTGCTGCCACTCGAACGAGATGCCGAAATCGCCCTGCAGAACGCCGCCGATCCAGCGGAAATACTGGATGATGAACGGCTGATCGAGGCCGTAGCGCTCGCGCAGGGCGGCAAGCCGGTTCTCGTCCACGACATCGCCGGACTGCGACAGGGTCTGCGCGAAGGTGGTGACGTAGTCGCCGGGGGGCAGGGTGATCAGCGCGAACGCGACGATCGATGCCGCGAACATGAAGGGGATCGCCCAGAGTGTTCGCCGGATAATGTAGTTGAGCAGCATGTGGCCGGGCCCTGGGTGACGTGGGGCATGGGGCTCCCGCGGAGTCCCATGCCGATGCGCTTATGCCTTAGGGCTTGTAGAACCAGGTCTGGGGCAGCACTGGCGCGGGCGTCGGCCAGAACCAGCTGTTGACCATCGTCTCGGGCACGTTGGCGAGCTTGTTCTTGGCGATGCCGTAGGTCACCGCGGCTTTGGCGACACCCATCACCTCGAACTCGTCAGCGGCGATCTGGGCGATCTCCTTGAGCAGCTCGCGACGCTCGTCCGGATCGCCGGTGCTGCGCGACTGGTCATAGAGAGCCATGCGGTTCTTGATGCTCTCGGGCGGCTCCTCGCCTTCCTTGCCGCCGGTATTGTACCAGCGCGACCACGGGATGCCCCAGCGGGCGTCGTGGTGGATCGGCACCAGCTGCTGCGGCACGCCGACGATCTGCACGCCGCCGCCGCCCCAGACGGCTGCGTCATGGTCGTTGGCGTTCGAGGTACGCTCGAAGAAGAACGTACGCTCGAGCGGGTTCACGTCCATGTCCACGCCGATCTCGGCCCATTGCTGCTCGATCATCTCGAGCAGGTCGACATGGTCAGGCGCGAGCGCCGGGATCACGTCGATGAGGAACTTGATCGGACGGCCGTCAGCCATGCGCCGGACGCCGTCGGCGCCGCGGGTCAGGCCGAGCCCGTCGAGCAGTTCGTTCGCCTTGGCCGGGTCAAACTCGGTGTACTGTGTCGAGAGCTGCTCGTTGAAGAACGGGCCCGAAAAGTCGCCCTGCTGCCACGGCTCGCTGGTGCCCAGCAGCACCGTGTCGATCAGTTCCTGGCGGTTCATGCCGATGGACAGGGCGACGCGGAAGTCCTTCGTGTTGAAGAGCTCGCGCATCCCCGGGTCCTTGTGGGCCAGGTTGAGGTTGATGATCATGTGCTGGCCGCCGCCGGGGTCGGCCGCGAACATGCGATAGTCGCCGCGCTCGCGGTTCTCCGCGATGACCGGACGGTTGGCCGCCGAGTCGATGTGGCGCAGGCCGAAGTCGATATTGCCGCCGATGACCGATAGCACGAGGCTCTCGACGTCCTGCGACACGTCCGACGACAGCGTGTCGATGTAGGGCAGCTGGTTGCCCTCGGAATCGACCTGCCAGAAGTAGGGGTTGCGCTCTAGCGTCACCAGCGTCGCGCCACCCGTATACGGGCTCTTGATCACCCAGGGGTCGAGCGTCGGGCGCTCGGCATTGCCCCAGCGCGCCGGCACTTCGATGTCGCCGCATTTCTGGATGAAGTAAGTCTGCCAGTCGCCGGCTCCCGCCGCGGCAATCTCCTCGTCGAGCTTGTCGTTATAGGCCGGCAGGAACTGGCTGCAGTAGTGCTTGGCGTACAGGACCGGGTGCTGGCCGAGCGGCGTCGCCAGTTCGTTGAGGAACTCGCCGTACGACTTCTTGAAGATGAACTTGACCGTGTGGTCGTCGATCTTCTCGACCGTCATCGGCTCGCCATCCGACATGTAGCGCGGATGGGTCGGCGCGAATTCCTGGTTGCGGATCAGGTCGTTGACGTTGAACAGCACGTCATCGGCCGTGAACGGCTGGCCGTCCGACCACTTCATTCCCTGGCGCAGGTAGAACGTGTATTCGGTCGCCCCCTCGTTGACCTCCCACTTCTCTGCGAGGTTCGGGATCACTGCGGTGAACTCGGGGTTCCAGCGCACGAGGCCCTGGTTGCCGACCATGCGCAGGATATGGTTGTGGTCCGAGCTGCCGCGCAGGCCATAGCGGATAGTGCCGCCATAGACGCCGATCTCGGCCGGGGTGACGATTTCCGGCATCGCCGGAAGTCGCTCGGTAACCGGCGGCAGTGTGCCGGCAGCCACCATGGCCGCCAGCGCAGGTGCTTCCTTGTATTCAAGAGCCAGTGCGGCCGACGTTAGTGCCAGTATGGCCACCATGCCGCCCCCCAGGGCCGGCAGAAGTTTCACCATGGTCTCCTCCCTCGGTAAACTTTACAAGTTTTTGCAACTTGCCGTCGGCCTGTCAAGCCACCGCTGCAGCTGCGAAAGCCTCATTTCACAGGCCTCTATGCCAACAGGTAACATCCAGCTGTCCTCGCTCGTGCCACCTTTCGGCGCTCGGGCGGACATGATTTTACAACTGGCAGAAGTTCACGATATTTGTGAACTGGAACGCGTCAAACGTAGGCGTAGGACCCATCCGGGCGCTTGGGCACACGACGCTCCCAATGCACGTACTGGTCGGTTGAAATGAACTCCATGTCGATCTCCACACCCCAGCCCGGCCGGTCCTCGCGCAATTCAAGGTATCCGTCCTTGGGCAGGTAGGGGTCGACGACATAACGGCTCGAGTCCGTCTTCTTCTGCAGCTCGGTACCGCCGTAGATGTAGTTGTCGCCGTCAGGCAGCCGGTACTCGAGGATCGAGAAGTTGTGCGTCGCGGCGGCGAAGTGCACGTTCACCGCTGTCGCGAGCGGCCCCATCGGGTTGTGCGGCGCGATGGAGACGAAGTGAGCTTCGGCGATGGTAGCGATACGGCGCATTTCGGTGATGCCGCCGACCACGCAGATATCGGGCTGGATCAGGTCCGCACCCTTGGCCTGCAACAGGCGCAGGAACTCGAAGCGGTTGTAGAGCGACTCGCCGGTCGCGAGGCGGCACTGCAGCCCCTGCTTGAGCTCGCCCCAGGCATCGATGTTCTCGGGCCGCAGCGGCTCCTCGAGGAACAGGGGATCGTAGGGCGCCAGAGCATTGCCCAGTTGCCGGGCCTGGATCGGCTCGAAGATTCGCGCATGCGCGTCGAACGCAATTTCGTAAGCCGGATTAGTGGCTTGGCGGAGCTCGCCGAAGTACTCGGCGCTGGCCCGCACCACCTCACCCCAGCGGTTGGCATGCATGTCGTTGCGCCATGGGCTCATCTTGAAGGCTGTGAAGCCCCAGTCCTTGTTGAGCTTGTCCAGGGCCTCGACGGCGAGCGGCACGTCGGGAGCGGTATAGACGCCATTGTAGACCTTGATCTTGTCGCGGACCCGGCCACCGAGCAGCTGGTACACCGGCACACCGAGCGCCTTGGCCGAGATATCCCACAGCGCGTGGTCGATGGCCGAGATCGCCGACAGGCCCATCGCCCCCGGCGGGAAGCGCGACTGCACGATGAGGTAGTTGGTCAGGTACTCCACCCTGAGCGGATCCTGTCCGGCCAGCATGCCGGCATAGTAGTCGAGAATGGGAGGCAACCCGCGGTCCGGCCCGTGGTTGTAGCATTCGCCCCAGCCGGTGATGCCGTCGTCGGTGTCGAGCGCCACGAGCACGCGCGGCCGGTCCTTGTCACGGGTCATGAAAACCCGCATGCGGTCAATCTTCATCGTTCCCCCTCGCGGCCGCATTCCGGTCGCCCCATGTTCCTCCCGGGGCGGTCCGATGCGTCTGTCGATGGAG
>JAEYYP010000181.1 GCA_023428425.1 Pseudomonadota bacterium | reverse complement strand
CGAGCGCATCGATCGTCAACTCGATGTCCATGTTGCCTTTGATCTTGCGCCGGCCGGTGGAGTCGGTGAACTCCTTGGCGGGCTTGGTCACGACCTTGTAGCCGTTGTAGTCGAGCCAGTCGATCAGCGGCCGGATCGAGGAATACTCCTGATCTTCCACGAGCGCGGTATAATAGTAGGCGCGCAGCATGTAGCCGCGCTTCTGAAAATTCGCCAGGAGCTTGCGGTAGTCGATGTCGAAGCCTAGTGATCGCGAAGTGGCGTAGAGGTTGGCCCCGTCGATGAACAGGGCGATCTTTTCCCGAGGATCGAACATTCTGGCAATATCCCTTGTCTGAAACCGTTTGGCCTAAACGCCGGCCCTGTCCTGAAAAATCGCTGGACCCCTTGCGAATTAGCCTTCCACACATGTCTTTCCAAGGGTCTTGGTTCCGCTTTGCAACAAAATGTGATGGAGGAGAGCAGGATTCCCTTGGCGCCGGCCGGGCCTCGCAATACTTGTGTTTTGACGCCGATCGGGGTAAGGGCCTGCCCACATCCCGCAATTTCCGTGACTATGAAAGGGGCATTCATGGCCCGCGTTACCGTTGAAGACTGCATCGACAAGGTCGACAACCGTTTCGAGCTCGTCCTGCTCGCCGGTCACCGTGCGCGTCAGATTTCGCAGGGCGCACAGATCACCGTCGATCGCGACAACGACAAGAATCCCGTCGTCGCTCTGCGCGAGATCGCCGACGAGACCTTGTCGCCCGGTGATCTGAAGGAAGACCTGATCCAATCGCTGCAGAAGCATGTCGAGGTTGACGAACCCGAGGCCGAAGGCCACGAGATGATCGACCAGGCAGCCGCGACCACCGGCGCCGAGGTGGCGGCCGAAGACGACAACATCGCCTTCGACCGCATGACCGAGGAAGACCTGCTGGCCGGCATCGAAGGTCTGGTGCCGCCGGAAAAGAGCGACGACTACTGATATCGTCCGCATCGCCGGGCTTTCGCGCCGGCGCGTTCGTGTTTATCTATGACATGCGTCGTGCCTTGAGCGCGGCGCATGTCTTGTTTTCAGGGACCGGATCAGCCTCATGATGCGTCAGTATGAGCTTGTCGAGCGCGTCCAGCGCTACAAGCCCGACGTGAACGAGGCGCTGCTCAACAAGGCCTATGTCTACGCCATGCAAAAGCATGGCCACCAGAAGCGGGCATCCGGCGATCCCTACTTCTCCCATCCGCTCGAAGTCGCGGCAATCCTCACCGACATGCACATGGACGAGGCCACGATCGCGGTCGCCCTGCTGCACGACACGATCGAGGACACCACCGCCACCCGGCAAGAGATCGACGAGTTGTTCGGCCCCGAACTCGGCAAGCTCGTCGAGGGGCTCACCAAGCTCAAGAAACTCGACCTCGTCTCCAAGAAGGCGGAGCAGGCGGAGAACCTGCGCAAGCTGCTGCTCGCCATCTCCGAAGACGTACGCGTGCTCCTGGTCAAGCTCGCCGACCGGCTGCACAACATGCGCACCCTCGACCACATGCGCCCGGACAAGCGCGTGCGCATCGCCGAGGAGACGATGGAGATCTATGCGCCGCTGGCCGGCCGCATGGGCATGCAGGACATGCGCGAGGAGCTCGAGGAACTGGCCTTCCGCACCATCAATCCGGAAGCGCACCGCACCGTTACCGACCGGCTGAAGGACGTGCTGGAACGCAACCGCGGCGTCATCGGCGAGATCGAGAACGCGCTGTCGGCCCTGTTCGAGAAATACGCCATCAAGGCGCAGGTGAAGAGCCGCCAGAAAAAGCCCTGGTCGGTGTTCCGCAAGATGGAAACCAAGGCGCTCTCGTTTGAGCAACTATCCGACATTTTCGGCTTCCGCGTCGTCGTCGAATCGCTGGAGGACTGCTACCGCGCGCTCGGCGCCATCCACACCACATGGTCGATGGTGCCCGGCCGGTTCAAGGACTACATCTCGACGCCGAAGCAGAACGAATACCGCTCCATCCACACCACCATTGTAGGTCCCTCGCGCCAGCGCGTCGAATTGCAGATTCGTACCGGCGAGATGAACACCGTTGCCGAGTACGGCGTCGCCGCCCATTCCGTTTACAAGGACGGCGTCGCCACGGGCGTGGCCCCGATGCGCACCGACACCAACGCCTATGGCTGGCTGCGCCGCACCATCGAACAGCTTTCCGAAGGCGACAGCCCTGAGGATTTCCTAGAGAACACCAAGCTGGAACTGTTCCAGGATCAGGTCTTCTGCTTCACGCCCAAAGGCATGCTGATCGCCCTGCCGCGCGGCGCCACGCCCATCGATTTCGCCTATGCCGTCCATACGGATGTCGGCGACACCTGCGTCGGCGCCAAGGTCAATGGCCGCATCATGCCGCTGATGACCGAGCTCAAGAACGGCGACGAGGTCGAGATCATCACCTCCAAGGCCCAGGTGCCGCCGGCCGCGTGGGAATCGGTCGTGGTGACGGGCAAGGCGCGCTCCGCCATTCGCCGCGCCACCAAGAACGCCATCCGCAAGCAGTATTCGGGGCTCGGCGCCCGCATCCTCGAGCGCGCGTTCGAGCGCGCCGGAAAGAGCTTCTCCAAGGACAAGGTGAAGCCGGTCATGCACCGCCTGGCGCGCAAGGACGTGGAGGACGTGTTGGCCTCGGTCGGACGCGGCGAGATCTCGTCCACGGACGTGCTCAGAGCAGTCTATCCCGAATACAACGACGAGCGGACGCCGGCGCCCGCGCCGCGACAGCGCGAGGAAGGCTGGTAC
>JAEYYP010000055.1 GCA_023428425.1 Pseudomonadota bacterium | reverse complement strand
GTGCAGCCGCTGCCGCGGATCGGGCCCTGGCGGGAGGCCCTGGATGGGCTGCTCGCCGGCAACGAAGGCAAGCCGGCGCGGGAGCGGCTGACGCTGATCCGCATCTTCGAGGAGCTGCGCAGCCAGGGGTATGAGGGCAGCTACGATGCGCTACGCCGCTATGCCAAGGTCTGGCGGCGGGCGCAGGCGACGATGACGGCTGCGGCCTACGTGCCCCTGAGCTTCGCGCCCGGCGAGGCCTACCAGTTCGACTGGAGCCACGAGATCGTCCTGATCAACGGCACCACGGTGTCGGTGCGCGTCGCCCATGTGCGGCTGTGCCATTCTCGGATGCTGTTCGTGCGGGCTTATCCGCGCGAGACACAGGAGATGGTGTTCGACGCCCACGATCGGGCCTTCGCCTTCTTCAAGGGCTGCTGCACGCGCGGCATCTACGACAACATGAAGACCGCGGTCGATGCGATCTTCGTGGGCAAGGAGCGGGCTTATAATCGCCGCTTCCTGCAGATGTGCAGCCATTACCTGGTGGATCCAGTCGCCTGCACCCCGGCGTCCGGCTGGGAGAAGGGCCAGGTGGAGAACCAGGTCGGGCTGGCGCGGGAGCGTTTCTTCACACCACGCCTTCGGGTGAAGAGCTACGACGAGTTGAACGCGTGGCTGCTGGACCAGTGCATCGCCTACGCCAAGGGCCATCCGCACCCCGAGCGGCGGGAGGAGACCATCTGGCATGCGTTCGAGGCCGAGCGTCCTGCCCTGGTGCCCTATGCCGGGCGGTTCGACGGCTTCCACGCCGTCCCGGCCTCCGTATCGAAGACCTGCCTGGTTCGCTTCGATAACAACCGCTACTCGGTCTGTGCCAGCGCCGTGGGGCGCCCGGTCGAGGTCCGGGCCTATGCGGAGCGGATCGAGCTGCGCCAGGATGGGCGGCCGGTTGGCTCCCACCCGCGCTGCTTCGGCCGGGACCAGACCGTCTTCGATCCCTGGCACTATGTGCCGGTCCTGGCGCGCAAGCCCGGCGCCCTCAGGAATGGCGCTCCGTTTAAGGACTGGGTCCTGCCCACGAGCCTCGATCGCGTCCGGCGCAAGCTCGCCGGTGCCACCGATGGGGACCGGCAGATGGTGGACATCCTCACCAGCGTGCTGAGCGACGGGCTGCCCGCGGTCGATGCCGCGTGCGCCGAAGCTCTCGGCCAGGGCGTCCACTCGGCCGACGTGATCCTCAACATCCTCGCCCGGCGCCGTGAGCCTGCAGCCCCTGTCACCATCATCACACCCGACGCCTTGCGCCTCCGCCACGCCCCGAGCGCCGACTGCTCACGATACGACCTGCTGAGGAGATCCCCATGATGGAGCGTTCCCAGATCCTCGAGACCATGGGCGAGCTCAAGCTCTATGGCATGAAGGCCGCCTACGACGAGATGATCGCCACCGCCGTCAAGCGCCAGCACGAGCCGCACCGCATCGTCGGCGATCTGCTCTCGGCAGAGATCTCCGAGAAGCAGGCCCGCTCCATCAAATACCAGATCACCATCGCCAAGCTGCCCCTGGCCAAGGACATCGACGACTTCGTGTTCGACGACACCCCCATCAACGAGACTCTGGTGCGCGACCTCGCCGGCGGCAACTTCCTCGCCCACCAGCGCAACGTCGTGCTGATCGGCGGCACCGGAACCGGCAAGACCCATCTGGCCATCGCCATCGCGCGGTCCGCCATCCGAGGCGGAGCCAGAGGCCGCTTCTTTAACGTGGTCGACCTCGTCAACAAGCTGGAGGCCGAGGCCCGATCCGGCCGCCAGGGTCGCATGGCCGACTATCTCTCCCGCAAGGACTTCATCGTCCTCGACGAGCTCGGCTACCTGCCCTTCGCCCAGTCCGGCGGCCAGCTCTTGTTCCACCTTGTCAGCCGGCTCTACGAGCAGACCTCGGTCATCGTCACCACCAACCTCGCCTTCGGCGAGTGGCCGAGCGTCTTCAACGACCCCAAAATGACCACCGCGCTCCTCGATCGCCTCACCCACCACTGCGATATCGTCGAGACCGGAAACGAGAGCTGGCGCTTCAAGAACCGCGCCTGACCTCCGCCACCATTGACCCCACTGCCGCTGCGCCCAATCAACGCTCCGCGGCAGTGGGGTCAATGCCCCAGACAGGGGTCAACATTCGGCGCCGATAGAGGGTCAGGTTTCCACGCCGATTGACATCCAGATCTACTTCTGCGATCCCCAGAGCCCGTGGCAGCGCGGCACCAATGAGAACACCAATGGATTGCTGCGACAGTACTTTCCGAAGGGCACGGACCTGTGCGCGCATAGTGCAGAAATGATCGCCGCCGTTGCCGCGACCCTCAACGCCAGGCCCCGAAAAGCCCTTGGCTGGAAGACACCGGCCGAAGCACTTGACCGATGGCTGGAATAGGCCGGAAAACACTGTTGCGACGACCGTTGGAATCCGCCTTGCGATCCGCGGTCACTATGGTGCACGAGGCCGCCGCGATTAACAGGGCGGCGCTCATGCAGGGCCTGCTCCAGCGCATCCAGCACGAAGCTGGCATGGGCTGTCCCGCTGACCTGCCAGCCGACGATGCGGCGGGCATAGGCGTCGATCGCGAAGGCCACGTAGACGAAACCCGACTAAGTCGACACATAGGTGAAGTCCGACAACCACAGCCTATTCGGCGCCGGGGCATGGAAGACCCGGTTCACATGGTCGAGCGGGCATGGCGCCGCCTTGTCCCGCACAGTGGTGCGGATCGGTTTACCGCGGATGGCGCCGGCGATGCCCATGTTCTGCATCAGCCGCTCGACGGTGCAGCGGGCGACATCAAACCCCTCCCGCACCATCTGCCGCCAGACCTTGCGCGCCCCGTACACCTCGAAGTTCTTGGCGAACACGCGCTCAATCTGGGGCCGCAAGGCCGCGTCCAACAGTGCCCGTGCCGAGCGCTTCGAGGGATCAAGCCGCCGGGCGACATGCGCATGATAGGTCGATGGGGCGATCGGCAGGACCTTGCAGATCGGCTCGACCCCATACGCGCCGCGATGATCGTCAATGAAGGCGATCATGTCTTCGACCGGCGGTCGAGCTCTGCCAGGGCGAAATACGCCGACGCCTTGCGCAGGATCTCGTTCGCCTGCTGCAGTTCCCGGTTCTCGCGCTCGAGGGCCTTCAGCTTCCCCGCCATATCCGTCGACACACCGGCCCGCTTGCCGGCATCCACCTCGGCCCTCTTCACCCACTCGTTCAGCGAGTGCCCCGAGCAGTCGATCTTCGCCGAGATCGACAGGATCGCCTGCCAGCGGGACGGATACTCATGCGCGTGATCCAGCACCAGCCGCACCGCCCGCTCGCGCACCTCGGGGGAGAAGTTGTTCGTCGTCTTGCCCGTCATGGCTCCACCTTCTCAGGAGTTGGAGCCTCCGGCAAACCCGGGGCGGTTCATACTGCCCTTTCAGCGACGTCCGCTTTGCGCGCCCCTTCCCGTCATTCGAGCAGGCCCTACGCTTTCATAAAAGCGGACATTTCCGACTTAATAGGACCACACGGGCCCTGGAAAACAGATAATGGGCAAACCGAATTCTGAGCGACAGCATCAACTATCGCGGCAGGCCGGCGCTCGCGTGAGCCAGATGTGGATTCGCAGTCCGCCTTCACCTCCTTTCCATGTCCCGGATCAAGCGGAAAAGCTCCGCTTGATATTTTGCGTCGTGAAGTGCGTCGTGATCGCCCTTAAGCGTCGGGGACAATCGTTTGGCGATTTGACTTGATCGCGTGTCGCGCCAGGAGCTGCCTGTCGCGCCCATGTAGAGTGCCTTGATATCAAGCGCCGTGAACCCGAAAGGGTTGGCTCCCATGAAGCGGTGGAAATAGTAGTTCACGAAGGACCAGTCGAATGGCGCATTAAAGCCGACGAGCACAGGCGTGGCATCTCCCGCCACATCGCGGATCCACGCAGCGAAATTTTGCATCGCGATCTCCGGTGCCTCGCCGCGGTCTTCCAAGACATCTAGCGACAAGCCAGTCACCTCGAGCGCCTTCGGGTCTGCGTTCCTGTTGATCGGCTTCAGCTCGGCCGTGAAGGCGCGGGTATCATTCTCGACGCAGCATGCGCCAATCGCAAGCAAGCTATACTCGCCAGGGATCGGCCCAGCGGTCTCGACGTCGACCGAAATGAAAACTTCGCGCTTCTCGGTCATGCGATCAACGGCTCCGCCGGCACAAGTGGTGGGCGCGTCCGGATTGCGTTCCAATGCTCCCGGAACGCGCGGCGTCGGTCTTCGGCCGCGCCCGTCGTCACCCAGCGCAATCCTGAGAACGTCGCGATGTCGAACGGCGTACTCGTCCCCTCCCTAGCCGTCACCATCGTCGGCAACGCACGGCCGAGCGCGTAGCCGAGCTCAAGGAAACAGTTTGGACGCGACCCGGTGAGGTCGGCGATCACGACGCTGCTCCGGTGCAGCTTCGCGAAAATCTCTTCGTCGACGCGCGCGTGATCATAGGCCTGGCTCCCGTCGACGACGACGAGCCGATAACCCAGCTCGGCCTCGACCACCGGCTGCACTACCACGTCGAAGAAATTCTGGACATCAGCATACTCAGGTAGATCCGGATTGAGTAGGCGCACAGCAAAAGCGCGCGGCCGCTCCAACGCTTCGAGCAGTTCCACGAGTTCGTTGACGCGATCGGCGGTCGACTGGCGCGCGGGAAAGCGGACGCGATTGATCCAGCTGTGCGGATCGCCTTCGGTGACCTGAAACAGCCGCCGACTTTCGTGGCTGGCGAGACCAAGCGCGTAGATGCGGCGCGCGCCGGTCGTCTCGGGACAGATCGCGAGGTTGAGCGGAACGACTGGCTTGCCGGCGTCGTGGTAGAGGTTGGCCAGAAACAGCACACCTTCGGTGCCGCCGAGGGCGACGAGAACGTCGCCGAACCGCGCCTGTGCCTCCATCCGCTTGCTGTTCATATTCCAGTGCGCAGCGTTCTCGATCTGGACGAGCGACGTGTTGCCGCGCAACTCGTCCCAGAGTGCCTCGAACTCAGTCGGGATCTGATCCTCGCTCTTGTGATGCTGGACCGCCACCGCGAGCGGGCCTGAGACGCCCGCAGGCCGGCTGGCAAGATTTTCTCGGATCGCCTGCCAGACGAGCCAGTCGAAACAGATCGGAAGCCCGTCGCTCTTGCGCTTCGGCTCCGCATCGACCGGGACGACAAAGTTCGCACCCCGCTTCATCAGCGCCTTGACGAGTGCTCCGACCAGCTCACGTGCGCGCTCGACCTCGTTCGGCGGCGCTACGGCAAGATCATCTACGATGCTGCCCGCGATATGGATACGGCGACCAAACAAGGGGGAGCGCACCATCAGCGATCCTCCATTACGGGCGACGCCTTCAGCGTCGACGCGACAGCATGAATGTGCTCGAAGCGCAGCGCATCTTTTGGATAAGCCTTGGCAAGAGCCGCGGGGTAGAGTCGGGTGCGGATGTCCGAATAGGTCCAGGCGGGTTGGCCACCGCGCGCCCCGGTCGCGGTTACGAGCTGACCAAGCTGGGCAGGACCGAGCGACAAGGCGGCCAAATCCATCGCGAACAGCTGGCGCCGCTCTTCGTCCGAGGGTCGACGAAACTCCTCGATGATGGCAGCCCGCCGGAGCAGCGCCGCGTCCAGCGCAGCGAGCCGGTTGGTGCAGAGGAAGGCGACGATCCGACCGCCATACTGACGAAGATCGTCGACGCACTGAATGAGCGTGTTCACCGCCACCTTGTCTTCGTGATGGCTATGTTGCTGGGTTCTGGCCGCGGCGAGGCTGTCGCCTTCGTCGATGATGAGGATTGCCCGCCGATGCTTACCGGCCGACTGAACCACTTTGCGGAACGCCTCGGCGATGAGCGTGCCCATCTCGCCGACCATGCCGCTGCCACGTACCCGGTTGCTGAGCTTGAAAAGGATGGAGTCCTCGCTCTTCGCTTCCGTTACCAGCCGGTTCGCCATGCACTCGGCCATCGCGGTCTTGCCGGTGCCGACGTCGCCGTGGAAGATGACGAGCGGGTATTGCTCGGCAACAAGATCGCAGAGCGCGAGCTTGCCGCCGTGGTGCTGCTTGTTCCACGCCGCCAACTGTCCGACGTTGAGGAGCAGACGCAATTGGTCATGAACACGAGCGTAGCGCGCGTCGAACCCTAGCAGGGTCTTTTCGCGCCGAGCCAAGGCGTCGTCCGGAAGCGGCGTTTCGCTATCGAAGATAGAAGGTTGGCTCATGCGCCCCAGTCCTTGCGCTGCATGCCGTAGCTGTTGCTGGCATAGTCGCGACCGCCACTCGCCGACAGACCACTGTGGCTGGTATCCGCGGTTGAGGGAGACCAGCTGATCTTGAGTTTTCCCGCCATATTCTGCCGAGCGGCGTCGGTATAGGCCGAGGTGTAGCTCAGCACGATTCTGAGGAACGGGCTCGCCACCTTCGGCCAAAGTACGCCGCCGGGCCGGCTGGACGTAAGGCTGCCTGAAGCAGTGTTGACCTCGTAGCGCACAGCCCGTTTCTCGACACCGGCGCTCAGTAGCGTCACATCGACCTTCTTGAGATAGCCGTTCTTGGCCAGTAGCTCGATATCGTGGCCGTAGTCGCGCGCGTTGTCAGCGGTGATCGCGCCCGAACTGTCAGCGATCATAACGAGATCGGTGGTGACGCGGCGCACCACCTTCTCGACGTCGGTTGTCGTGTGCGTCGCCGTCGCCGTCGCGGTCTGGGACATTAATTCAGTCCTCCGTCTTAAAGCGCGGTCCGAAGAGCTCCTTCCAAACCGCTTCGTCATCTTCGGCCGAGGCGAAGTTGGCCGTCTCCCAGGCCTCCAGCGCAGCGGCGACGATTTCCTGCCGCTCAGCCTCACTGATCCGGCTTGCGACGTTGTTGAGGCTGTACACCGGGTCGAGGATGACGACTGGATCATTGAAGGCGCCGAAGGGCGCGACGTTCTCCGGGAAACGGATCTCCTCCTTCAAACCCGATTGCGCGATGTAAAGGAGGAAATTGCGGAAGCGCTGCTCGATTGATCGTGCCGTCCCCTGCTGCGCCAGCACGTGCGCCATGATCAGTTCGATGACGAACGACTTCAGGTGCAAGAGGCCCGCGTGGTTGCGCCACTTCTTCGCCATGCGCACCAGGGTTCGGAAATCCGCGTCCTGGTTCTTGCGGTCGCGCACGAACTTGATCTGGCATGGGGCGCAGGTCTGGATCTTCGACCCGTCATGAAAGTCGAACTGCCAACCATAGCCTGGCCGGGCCTCGTCCTCGATTACCGGTACGATGTCGACGCTGAGCCCCGTCCCCACGAAGGTGACGGTCGCAGCCTTGCGCTGGATCTTGAAGTCCTCGACCGACTTGTTGGGATAAATCTTGGTTAGGAGGTCGTAGATCAGGTCGTTCAGGGTATCGAGCGTCTCTTGGCTCGCGTCTCGCTCTGAAATATAAAACACCACATCCACGTCCACCGGGTCGATCGAGGTCTTACGGAGGATCGTGAACTTCGCGAACGAGCCGGCTTTCACGACCTTAGTGATCTTGATCTCGGTTTTGTCGCGGACGCTCTTGCAGAGCTCCGTGATGAGCCGATCAACCTGCTCATGATATTCCTTACGCTTGTCCGCCGGCAGGCGGAGGACATTGCTATCGTAATAGCGCAGCGCGGTATTGCTCAGCCCCATAAGCCCCCCTCTGACGCCTGTTCCGCGCCCACTTCCGGCATACGCCGCCCGGTTTACAAATAGGCCTCCCGGCCCAATTCCACCTAGAGTGGGTAGTCTTTTGCTTGGTTGCAAGGGGTGGCGGTTTACATTTTTTTTCCACATGAGACGGTTGTAAACCGGACGCAGAGGAGAGTTCCGATGATTGGACGCAAGCTGAAAGTCGCTCGCGCCGCCGCGGGCTTGTCCCTGAGGGCGCTAGCGGCCGCCATGGGCGACCTTGTTTCCGCCCAGGCCATCAGTAAGTACGAGCGCGACGAAGACATGCCCAGCTCGCGCGTGCTGCTAGCTATTGCACGTGCCCTCGATGTTACGGAGGAATACCTTTTAGCCGAGGACGAGATCGCCCTCGAAGGTGTCGACTTCCGGAAGAAGACGATCACGACGGGCCGGGAAGAAGCGACGTTGCGCGCTCGCACGATCAGCACGCTCGAGCGCTATCTCGCCGTCGAGGACCTCCTCCATCTCCGGAGCGTCGAGTGGGAACGTCCCAGAAGCGCACCGCACCCCGTCGCCGACGTTCGGGACGCCGAGGATGCTGCGAGGTCAGTTCGGGAGGATTGGGGTTTGGGCAATGACCCGATCCCGAAGCTCGCCGAACTTCTCGAGGAACGCGGGATCAAGGTGATCTCGCTCGACCTCGACGACATCGATGGATTGGCCGCGAAGGTCCGGCGTAAGGAGCGGGATGCGGCCCGGGTGATTGTCATAAAGCGTTCGACTTGGTCGGAGCGAAAGCGCTTCAACCTCGCGCACGAGCTTGGGCACTTGGTGCTGGAGGTCAAAGCTGGGGTTGATGAGGAGAAGGCGGCGCATCGCTTTGCCGGTGCTTTCCTCATGCCGGCCGACGTCCTGAGGGCGGAGGTGGGTTCGAACCGCTCATCGCTCAGCCTCGGCGAACTGGTCGTTTTGAAATCGCGATTTGGAGTCAGCATCCAGGCGCTGACGTATCGCTGCAAGGATCTCGGCATCATCAATCAATCGGCGTACGCCAAACTGTTCAAGGTTTTTGCTGAACGAGGATGGCGGAAGGCGCCGTTCGCCGAACCTGCCACGATCGACCCGGAGGTCGAGGAGCCGAAGCGGTTTGAGCGGTTGTGCTACCGTGCGCTGGCGGAGGGCATGATCGGCGAGTCGCGCGCCGCCGAACTTCTCGGCATTTCGGTCCGCGAATTGGATGCACGTCTGGATCAAGTAGTGGTCTGAACCTTGCCCATCCTCGTCTCCGATACCTCGGTCATCATTGACCTCGACCGTGGAGCGCTGATCGAGGATCTGTTTCGACTTCCCTGCGAATTTGCCGTGCCTGACCTGCTGTTCGCGCGCGAGCTCGCCGGGGCTTTGGGCGACAAGCTGCTCGCGTTGGGACTGCGCGTCGAGGAACTCTCACCCGACGAGCTTCGTCGGGCCGCTAGCCTTCGACGCGATCGGAAGGAGCTCTCGGCTCCCGATACGTTCGCGTTCGCGATCGCAGAGGGACGAGGTTGGCCACTGCTGGCTGGCGATGGTGGCATCCGCCGGCTTGCTCGCAACACACAGGTCGAATGCTACGGTGTGCTCTGGGCGTGTGACCAGCTCGAAGGCGGCCAACACGTGCCTGTAACTCGTCTCCACGCCGGGCTGACTGCGATCTCGGCGCACCCTCGCTGTCGCCTTCCGGCAGCTGAGGTAAGGGTCCGGCTGGAACGGTACCGGCTCGGCTAGGACGACAACCTGCCCTCTCAAAATTAGGACTGCTTAGGCTCATTTATGCCTGAAACCTGCCGGTCTTCTTTCGGCCCCAAAACGGTCGTTCGTAGTAGCAGCAGCGAACTTCTGCTCTTGGGGCAATAGGCATTTCGCCGGTCTTTCGCAAAAGTGCTAATTTTTGCGACACCGGCGCTCTGCCCGATCCGCCTCAGCTTCAGCGTTGCAAAAATCAGTCGCAGAATGGATCATGTCTGCGACAAGTTTTGCGACAGGCCTCCTCATGCGCATCGGATATGCCCGCGTCTCGACCGACGACCAGGATCTGACCCGACAACGCACGGCGCTGCAGGCAGCCGGGTGTGAGCGCATCTTCGAGGAGAGGGTCAGCGGGGCGGTCCGTGCGCGGCCTCAGCTCGAGGCCATGCTGGGCCAATTGCGGGTGGGCGATGTGGTCACGGTGACGCGCCTCGACCGGCTGGCACGCTCCACCCGCGATCTTCTCGACATCTCGGAGCGCTTGTCGACGGCCGGAGCCGGCCTCCGGTCCCTGGCCGAGCCATGGGCGGACACGACCACGCCGGCGGGTCGCATGGTCTTGACAATCTTTGCGGGTATCGCAGAGTTTGAGAGATCCTTGATTGCTGAACGAACCGGTGACGGTCGCACGGCCGCAAAGGCGAGGGGCGTGCGGTTTGGCCGCCCGCCGGCCCTGAACGGTGATCAGGCGCGTTTGGTGAAACGCCTCAGGGCCGAGGGGATGTCGGCACGGGAAATCGCCGCCTCGCTCGGCGTTCATCGGTCCACAATCCACCGACTGGAGCAGGAGAAGCCGTGAACATTTGTCTGCGCGTCGCTTTCGGCCCCCTTTTCCTCCTCCCTTTGCTCACAACCGAGTCGCTCGCTCAGAGCGCAAGCGCGCCGCCGGCGCCGATGGAGCCGGGCAAATGGGTATCCCCCAAGTCGAATGAGGAACCGAAGACCGACGCCGAGCGCAAGGAGCTCTGCACGAACCCCGTCGCTGGGGTCGAGGTCTCGGAAAAGAGCTGGATCGAGTTCGACTCGGGCGGCCGCTGCGTGTGCGCGCTACCGAAGTGGAAGGTCAACGGCGCGACCTATCGTGCTCGGCCCATGAAGTGCAAGCCGGCCATTGAGGCCGATGGGGACGGGGATGGCTCGATATCTGTCCTCGTAAAGGGTCCGAAGTCCGTCGAGATCAACAACTCGCTGTACATCCGCTGCGACTGACGGCGAACGGGCCGCCTCGGTAAATTTCGGCCGCCCGTGAATGCCACGGTGCTCACCGAGCGCAAGGGGTGGGTCCTCGCCATGCTCGCCGGCATGCCGGCTGTGCGTGGCTCCGGTCCCGGCCTGCGCCGCCCTTGCCCCCGGCTCCGCCCCATGGCGCGCCGGAAGGCGTCGGGACGCGGGGCGTCCCTTCAATCTATTCGCCGCCGCGGGCGCCGAACACGGGGCATATGTCTTGAGTTTTCAAAAGGGGGTTCAGCCTGCCTGAACC